>JACCYP010000221.1 GCA_013696425.1 Thermoleophilaceae bacterium | reverse complement strand
CCACGGTCAGCCTCTACCGGATCGCCGTGCAGTTCGGCTCGGGACCGCTGCTGATCAGCGACTCCCTCTACACGGCCGTCTTCCCGGAGTTCTCGCGCGCGATCGCGCGCTCGGACTGGCGCTCGGTGCGAACGATCGCCTCCCGCGCAACCGCAGTCATGGTCGCGGTCGTCGTGCCTGTGGCGATCGTTTTGTCGATCGAGGGCGGCGCCGTGATGACCCTCGTGGCGGGGCCGAGCTTCGAAGACGCCGGCCTGCCTTTCGCGATCTGCCTGCTCGGGATCGCACCGTGGACGACTTTACAACCGGTCGACGTTCCATCTGCATGTCGAGGCTTTCAAACCCGGCGGGTGCAGTGCAGCAACAGGTGTGCAGACGTCACAACCGGGTGGCCCGCCCTCGGATGGCGGAGTCGCGAGCGAGTCGCTACGTGTGGCGTCGGGGCAGGATGCCCATGCGTCCAGCGTGATCAGTCCGCTGAAGCAGCATGGGAATTTTGGCCTCCGCTAGGTACTTGTCAATCGCCTCCCTATGCCCGTGCCAGTGGCCATAGTCATCGACAATGAGAACACTCCCGGCGCGCATTAGTGGCACGAGGTGGCGCAGCTCATGGTAGGTGGACTCGTACCAGTCCGTGTCGAGCCGTAGGACGGCGATTTCCCGCGGGACGCGACCAGGGATCGTGTCTTCGACCTTGCCCTTGACCAGTTCGAGCCGGTCGCTCGGAAAGCCAGTCGAGGCCATGTTGGTCCAAACCTCATCGATCGGGGACTCACACCAGCTTTTCCTGACTTGCCAGAGCTCGGTGGCCGAGCTACCGGTAAACGAAACGTCTCGGTCTGTCGGCTCCGTCATCCCCTCGAAGGTGTCGTACAGCCAAAGGTGGCGGTCTGCGTTGCCGACCTCAATGAGCGTACGCGCGGCGAGCATCATGCTGCCCCCGCGCCACACGCCGCATTCGACGATGTCACCAGGGATGCGCGCCGACTCGACGTAGCGAACTGCTTGGCAGAACGCGTACATTCGCTCGAGCGACGTCATCGTCGCCTCTCGACACTGCTCGTACATACGGAGGAACCCCGCGTCGATATCGACGGGAGGCGGCACAGGCGTGGGACCAAGGACTTTGCGCCCCAGGGAGCGTGCTCGGTCGCGCAGTCCGATGGCGGCGACCTTAACTAACCTGGGATGGCCTGGGTTCGTGAACCCCTACCCCTACAACGGCGAGCGCTGCACGTCCTCGAGCCAGAGCGCGAGCCGCTCGTCGGCGGCCTCCTGGGTGAAGTGCTCCTCGAAACGCTGCCGCGCGGCCAGCGCCATGCGGCGGCGAAGCTCAACGTCGCGTACGAGCCGTAACATGCGCTCGGCCAGCAGGGTGGGATCCGGGTCGGCGAGCACGTATCCGCACTCGCCGTCCATCACGCTCTCGGCGATCGCCCCGCGATCGGTGGCTATCACCGGCAGACCCGCGCCCAAACCCTCGATCACCACACGCGGATGTCCCTCCGGCTCGACCGGGGGGAAGACGAGATAGCTTGCAGCGAGAAAGAGCCGCCGGCGCTCCTCCCCCGTCACAACATCCAGGAGCCGCATGCGCTCGGGATGCCGGCGCGCGCGGCGCTCGAGTTGCTCGTAAAGCGCGGGTTCTGCGGCCTCTCCTGCGAATACGAACCGTGCCGTAGGTTCCTCCTCGAGTACCTCAAGCGCGGCGTCGAAGGCTTCGATGACGCCTTTACGCGCGCGGAGGCCGCTTATGAAGAGACCCATCGGTTCCTCTTCCTCGAACGGGGCCACCCCCTGATCGGGCGTGCCGTTGGAGACAACGGTGATCCGCTCGGGATCGACCAGCCCGTTGAACACCCATTGCAGCGATTCGCCCATCACGGCCACGGAGCTCAAGCGTATGAGGCTCGCCTTGATCAGTGAGCGCACGAGACGGTTTTGGTGCGCGTACAGCTCCCGGAACTCACTGCCCCTCAGGTGCCCCGCGACCTTCCAGCCGCGCAGCCGCGCCACGTGGATGAACAGAGCGTCGCGCAGGAAGCCCGGAATGTTCTGTGAGAGCGGCAGGTAGACGAGGCCGGGCGATCCCCCCAGCGCCCTCGTGAGGCGGACGACGCTCACGAGGGCGAGCCGAATGTTCTCGAGATCCCAGCGGCCGACAAACCTCAGCGGCCGGGGATCGCTGGTGTCGAGATGCTCAACCGCGAAAGTGGCGTTCAGCCTGCGGTTCGCAAGAACTAGAGCCGTGGATACCGCCACGCCGTGGACCGGTGGAGGCACCGGCCCGATCACCACCAGCCTTACCTTGCTCATGCACTGCCAGACGGGTACCTCGCGGCGTATTCGCGCAGGCCGATCGCAAGCAGTATCCACGCCAGGAAAGAGATCCGCGTGACCTCGAGCCAGTTCTCGAACACCGCCATCTGGATCAGGAGGAAGAACGCCACCGCCCCTCCGATCATGGGCGCGGGGAGAGGGTCCCGCGGCCTGGCCGCCGCCCTGACCGCGGCCAGCGCGCGTCGCGTAGCCCCGACCAGTGCCTGAAGGTAGATGATGACCATGATCACCAGGCCCGCGATCCCGACCTCGGCAAGGATCGAGAAATAGCTTGACAGGGGAGAGCTGAGCGCCTTCGAGGAGACCACGCTCCGGCCGCGCCTTATTTGGGGGAGCACGTACTTGTCGGCCACATCCGTGTGGTAGTCCTTGCCCTGGGTCAGCACCCTTACGTAGCGCCCTGCCACGTTGGACTTGGATCGGCTCTTGGGTTCGGCGAACGTGTACCAGGCACGGCTGGAAAACGTGCCTGGCCCGGTCCCGACGACCGTGGCCTCCGGTTTGTCCGCGTATAGCCTGCTGACAGAGTCCGCTGCCCTCAGCCGCTCCCTGAAGTACAGGCTCGGATCGTTGGTGAACGACTGGTACGTCGGCCCCAGCTTGAGGACCGGAAGGTACTGGGCACCCAGGATCAGGGCGGCGGACATCGCGCCGGCCGTGAGGACTCCCACGAGGGCGCCGCGTCCGCGGCGCGCGCCCAGCAGAACGGTGAGCCCCAAGACGGTCAGGAGCGTGGCCATGAGCAGTACGCGATATTGCGCCACGACGATCGTCCCAGCGATGCCGACCAGCAAGGCGGGAGCGAGCCTCGCCACGCGCGTGCCGCGCTCGAACGTGTAGACCCCGACCAGCACGCCGGCGCTCACCAGCAGGAAGAAGACGAGCTGGTAGGCGTTCTCACCGAACGTGCCGCTGAATACATCGGGGTTGTTCTCGGCGGCGAACTTCGGAGCGTCGATCCCGGCGACGACCAGGAGTTGGAGCACTGTGAGCGCCACCAGAGTGTTGGTTACCGCCCGCGCGTTGCCTGGCGGCCAGATTCGTACCACCGCGGCGAAGACCGCGAGCGGGCCGAGGAACCCATACAGGAAGAGCAGGGTGGGACCGAGCGCCACGCGGTCGAGGTTGGCCGCCGTGGCAACTGCCGCGACCGCGAGAAACGCGGCGCCGAGCAGGAGGAACGGAACGACGTCTCTGCGAGCGACGGCTGTGGCCGGCCGTACCACTGCGGCGGTGAGCAGCAGCAGCACGAGGACCGGGATGTCGATGAAGTTGAGGAAGCGTGGCAGGATCGGCACAACCTCTGTGAAGGCGCGTACGATCACTAGACCCACGACGGAGCCCAGCACGATCGCTTGGATCCGGCGCTCGACGATGCGTCTGGCCTCCTTGCGTGCAGTCCGCACCCGCCGGCTCCGCTCCGTCCCCGATTGGCCGGCCGCGTTGGGCGTTCCCCGCGCCGCACGCCTCGCGCCGTCCTCCGAGGCCCCATCGAGGAACCACTCTTCGGGTCGCCGGGTCAGGTAAGAGATCTGCGGGAGATACGGGCTCGCATCGACGCTGTCGGCCTCGAGCTGCTCTACACCCCAGAGGCTCATCCCGAGCCGCCCCGCGAGCTGCTTCTGGGACAGCCCGGCCTCCCGGCGAGCATCCGCCACGCGCGTTCCGACACTGGCTTGCGTGGAAACGGTCATTCCGGAGCGCCGGTCCGCATCAGGCCCAGCCTAAGGCCAGCGACCATCGAATCGGCGGCGTGTTGCACGGTCCAGCGCGACTCGATGGTGGCGCGCGCGGCGGCACCCATCCGGTCGCGCTCCCGCTGATCGCCGGCAAGCCGATTCACCGCGCCCGCCCAGCTCACCGGACCGCCCGGTTCGAGGATCTCCGCATTCTGGCCAGGGTCCGCGAGGTCGTAGACCGCCCCGGCCGCGGACGACGCGATGGTTGGGATGCCGGACGCCATCGCCTCGACCAGCGTCAAACCGAAGACGTCGAAACGGGTCGGGAAGAGGAAGAGCTCGGCACGCGCGTACTCCTCGGCGATCGCCGCGCTGGCAACGGCTCCGGCAAGCCGGACATGACCGAGGCCCCGCGCTCTCTCGCGCAACCTGGGCAGGGCGGAGCCGTCCCCGATCACCGTGAGCGTGGCCACCTCCGCGGGCACCAGGCGAAACGCGTCGATCACGGTGTCGAGGCCCTTGCGGGGAATAGCTTGGCTGACGGCCAGGGCCGAGAGCGGCCCTGTGCCGGCGCGAAGTGCGGGGGCCCTCACCGGGGTGGTATTGCGACCCACGACCAGCGGCAGCCGGGGGGCCAGCGAGCGCAGGTAGGCCGCGGCCAGCCCACCGTAGGCGATCGCAAACCCGGCCTTCCTGACCAGCGCGACGCGCTGAAGCCGACGCGAGCGGCTCGCGGCGGTAGGGGCGTGCGGTGGCTCTCCGCTCCACAGGCCGAAGGGAACCCCGCTGCGCCGCGCAAATCGGGCTGCCCGCCCACTGACCAGGGGAGAGAAGCCCGGCGCGAGCAAGATCGTCGGCGAGTATGAAGCCAGCCGCGTTTCGAGATCCAGCGGCGCAGTCCCGGCGCCCGGCACGTGCAGCGCACGCAGGTACTCGTGCGGAAAGCCGGGTTCGCCGCCGTGGAGGTACTCGCGCGTCCCGAACCGTGACTCCGAGAAGAAGACCCGCAGCTCACCCCCGGCCGCGCCGATCCGCCGCGCGATCGAGGCAAACAGCGGCAACCGGTAGTGGGTCGGCAGGTTCGTCAAGACGCCTACCCGCTCGCCGGAGAACACACCGTCATCTCCCCGCGCCACAGCTGCCCGTCCCGCCGGGAGTCCCCCGACGAGCCGGCCAGTGCTCGGCTGGCTACCGAGCGCCGGGGTATTCACCCTCAAGCGCTCCTCTCCCACCCTCTCACGACCGCGGCTGCGGACGCGGTCGGTGAGCCCGTATGCGTCGGCCAGGCGCCGAAGAGCGCCGCTCGAGGCCGCGGCTCCGTGCATGTCGAGCGTGAATTCATCGGGCAGCTGGGCGAGCAGATGGACCGCCGCGTCCGCCTGAGGGCCCGGGCACCCATCAAATGCGAGCGCGCGCGGCGTGTCGGGAGAAAAGGGCTTGATCCGAGTGGCCGCGCTACTCGACGAGGAGGCGCTCTTTGTCGGGCGCCCCTTCGTATCCAGATCCGTATCCGTATCCATAGTCGCTGCCAAAGGTACGGTCGGCCGCCGCATCCGTGACGATAAACCCTAACTTTGAGATCGGCGCGGCCTCCAGGACCCGCCGCAGCTCGACAAGAGCCGGTCGCCGGACGGCCCCGAGCTTGGCAACCACGAGCACAGCGTCTACACGCGGCACAAGCGCCATGCCGTCACTTACCACGAGCAGTGGCGGCGCGTCGATCAGTACAAGGTCCGCGCGATCCTTGAGCCTGTGGAGGATCTCGGCCAGCGCCGCGGACCGGGCGAACTCGGACGGGTTGGGCGGCAGCGGGCCTGAGGGCAATACCTCCAGCCTTCCCGACGAGCCCCCGTTGGACCCTCCCAGCCGTGGCTGCATCGACTCGGTGTGGATGTCGACGAGTGCGTCCTCCAGTCTCCCACGGCCCAGCGCGACCTGAGTGAGGCCCGGAGCGGGCTCCTCGATGTTGAAGTAGCGGTGTAGCGCCGGGCGCCGGAGATCCAGGTCAACGATCACCACTCGTCGGCCGGCACGTGCGAACACAACCGCGAGGTTCGCAAGGGTGGTGGACTTGCCCTCCGCCCGAATCGCGCTGGTGATCAGGATCGAGTGAGCCCCCTTATCGAGATTGGCGAACTCGAGATTGGTGGCCAGGATCCGGTAGGCCTCCGTCGCCGATGCGTCCGGCGCGGCGAGCATGCCGAGGTTCATCCTGTCCCGGAGACCCTTTGGAGGCGCCGGGAGCCGGCCGATGAGGGGAAGGCCGAGACTGTCCTCCACGTCAGCCGCGGTGCGAACCCTGGTGTTGAGGGCATCCTTGAGCACCGCGAGCATGAGCCCGAACGCGATCCCGAGAATGGCTCCGAGGACGATGTTGCGCACGAGCTTGGGCTGGGTCTGACTCGCGGCTGTGGTTGAACCCAGGGCCGTGTTCCCAGCCTGGGCGAACTCCCGAGTGCGAAGGCTCTGCACGGTCTCGGTCAACGACGCGAACAGGGCCGTGCGGCGGATCTTGGAGTCGTTCCTAAATTCGGCTAGTTGAGCCTCCGCCTGCTTCCGCGCGCGGACCAGGGCGTTGGTGTCCTGCGCGGCGCGGTAGCGCCGGTAGGCCTGTGCGTAGCTGTTGGAGAGCTTCTCGGCAAGCGCCGGTGTATCGGCGGTGCCGGAGAATGTGAGCACGTCGGCGTCGGTGCCGGCCGCAGCCTCGAGTCCCGCGGTCCCTTCGCCCGTGCCGGCGGCCTTGATCGCTTCAGCCCGGACCGGAGCGATCTGGGCTACGTCGGCCTGGGTGGCGAGCACGCGCCCGGGCTCGCGGTAGGACTGCTGTACCGAGGCGGTGGTGTTGCCTATCCCCTGGGTGTCGAGGAAGACGGGCGTAGAGGCCTGGTACAGGGCCTGCTGACTGACGGAAAGCGCCGTTGCCACACCCACTACCACGAACACGGTGGCGGGGACGATGAGCCAACCGCGACGGACGACCCCGACGAGAGCGGCGATGGCAGGGGACTGGGAACCTAGGATGCGCATGGCGGGCAACTAGCTCATGGCAGGCAGTCCTTCCGCTGGCCGAGCAGTACGGGCAACTATAGAGAGCGCGGAGCTAACCAAGCGAAGCTCCCCCGAGCTTCTCGATTTCCTCGATAATCGCCTGGAGCGCCCGCTCTCCCTGGGCTATTCTTGGATCGTCAGCCTCGGACATCGGCTTCTTCCGGAACACGGGAAGCGATCCTGGGGCTCGCAAGTCGGTAAGCGTTCCCCGCCCGATCAGGTCGCGGTCCACGGCTCCCATTTCCCCGGCAAACAGGGAGTAGGCCGGCGTGCCGAGCACCGCCGCCTCCCGATTCATCGTCCCTCCCGCCCCGACCACGAGGTCGGCCAGCGCCACGAGGGAGGGCCCATCGATCGCCCCCGCCGGGATCCGCAGCCCGAACTCCGCGCCGAAGCGCTCGCGTTGAGCCGCGCTCCGCGGGAGCAGCACGGCCTCAACGCCGGGCTCCGAATCGATCATCCGCAGGATCTCCTCGAACCGGTCGTTCGTCATCCGGTGATAGAGCGCCCCGTCGGGGGGCGGACGGACGACCGCTAGGACTTTTGCCGGGTCGATGCCGAGCTCCTCGAGGACACCTCGGTCGGGCTCGAATCCCGTCAGGTAGATCTCTTCCTTCAGCCCGGCGTAGCGGCGCACCTTGCGCAGCGCGGCGCCGCAGCGACGCAGCGAGGACTCGGGAAACGCCTCCGGCACCAACACCCGTTGGGCCAGCCTGAAGCTGAGGTGGTTGGCCGGCTGGTACTCGAAGTCCATCATCGTGAGCGCGGGAACTCGCGCCGCGCGGGCCGCCAGCAGCTGGGCGTATGAGCCGTGCGAGAAGGCTACGTCGGGGCGCCGCCTCCGGGCGAGCGCATAGAGCGCCAGGGCGCGGCTGGCCACCGCGGTGCCCTTGCGCAGCCGCCCCCCGGGGCTCTCGCCGCCCACGACCGCCCCCCGTCCGGGCCAGTGCGCCTCGGCGAGAGCCAGAGTCTGCGCGTGGTCACGGACGGTCAGCACCACCTCGTGGCCGGCTTCCGCCAGCGCCGTCACCACGGGGGTGAGGAGCGGCACGTGCGGTGAGTTGGCGAGGTCTATCCAGACCCTCATCGCGCCGGCTCTTGCGCCCGGGCGCACAACAGGCCCGCGAGCGCTTTGAAGGACGGAGCGGTGGTCCACCGCACGAACGCCACGCGGTTGGTCCACCGGCCGCGTCGTTGAAAGTAGACGTGGCCGTCCGGCGCGAGCATCTTCTCGATCAGCTGAGCAGCCAATCCTGCGGCCCGCTCGGTGGCTCCCTCCACGCGGCCGCGCGCCGCGAGCCAGGCGTCGATCGCGCTCCCGTACATGTGCGCATCGAGCGGGGAGGCCTTGTCCGGGTAGTAGCGCGGCGTGCCATCGGGGTCAAAGAGCTCACGGCCCCAGTATTCGTAGCCGCGCCGCAGTGGCCCCTCGAGCCCGCCGACCCTGTCCGCACAAACCGCCAGCGACTCGAGCACGTACGCGGTGTGGAAGTTGTCGACCCATTCTCCCGCCGGCCCTTCCGAGTACGGAATCGAGCCGTCGTCCCGCTGGGCAGCAACCGACCTCGCGACTGCTTGCTCCCCCCAGCCGACAAGGTCGTGGTCGCCGATCAGGGCGCCTGCCCTCACCAGCACTGCCGCCGCCAGCAGATTCGCGTTGTGCACGATCTCGTCCTCCCCGGCGAGGTAGCGGAAGTACGGACGCGGCCCGTCGGCAAGCATGGTCCGGCGAAGGAACCGGGCAGCGCCGGCCGCCAGCTCCGCCCAGCGATCGCTCTCGAACGCGCTCGCAGCCTCGATCGCGGCGTCGGCCACGAAGGCCGTGGCGATCGTGTTGGGCGTATGCGCCGCGTACGAGAAGAACCGTGTCTGCACGTCGAAGTGGTAGCCCCACCCGGGCTCCCCCGTGGTGCGATCGGCGTGGCGATCGAGCCAGTCGAGCCAAGCCTCCGCCGAGCGGCGTGCCGCCAGGTCCGCGCCGGCCTCGTGGAGCCGCACGTAGCCCGAAGCCACGAGGCCGATCGCCTTGGCGTTACGCGCCGGGGGGATCCGTAGCAAGGGCCGCAGGTTCACCGGCGAGAGCTTCACCGCCTGGGTCATGAGGCGGCGTCCCAAGGGACTTCCGAGTGTCAGCAGCGGCGCGGCCGGGCTATTCAGCGCGTCGTAGGGATCGAATCCCTGCCAGCCGCGGACCTCGCCCCAGCGTCGCATCCGCGCCACGGCGTCGGCGACCGGCTCGGGGTCACCGTCCGGTGTGCCGTGAGTCGGTGTTCCTCGAGCTTGGGGATCAGCCGCTGGCACCGCGGATGCCTCCGCGCGAAAGCATGGCCTCCATCCACGCGAACTCCTGCTCCAGGCCAGACTCAAAGTCAGTGTTGGGCTCGAAGCCGAGATCGCTGCGGGCTCGCGAAGTATCGGCGCTCGTATGGTGAACATCCCCGCGCTGGCGGGACACGTAGTCGATGCCAAGCGGGCCCCCGGCAAGGCCCTCTATGCATTCCAGACCATGGGCGAGGCTCACCGCCGAACCACCGCCAACGTTGTAGACCTGCCCGGCCACACCGCCGGCCTCTGCCGCAGCGCGCGTAGCCGCGACGACGTCGGTCACGTACGTGAAGTCGCGCGTCTGGGTCCCATCGCCGAACACCCGCAGAGTCTCGCCAAGGATCGCCGCGCGGCAGAAGATGTTGAACGCCATGTCGGGGCGCTGGCGCGGGCCGTAGACAGAGAAATAGCGCAGCGAGACCGTTTGAACCCCGTAGTTGCCGAAGTACAGTCCGCACAGGTGCTCGGCCGCGAGCTTTGTGGTGCCGTAGGGGGAGTAGGGGCGCGGGAGGCTGTCCTCTCTGGTGACCGGCTCGCTCGTGTCTCCGTAGATCGAGCTCGAGGAGGCAAAGACAAACCGCTTCTCCGGTGACCGCTTCGCCGCCTCGAGCAGGTGCTGGGTCGCGAGCACGTTGTTCCTCAGGTACTCGTCGAAGCGGGCCCCCCAGCTCGCTCGAACGCCTGGCTCGGCAGCCAGGTGGAAGATCGTGTCGCACTCGTCGTAGAGGTCGTCGAGGTCGCCCCGGGCGAGGTCGATCGGCACGAATTCGAATTCGTGCCAGTCATTGGCCTGGTCGAGGTTGCGGAGCTTGTCCCTGCGACCGTAGTTCTCGTTGAAGCAGTCCACGCCGAGCACAACGTGCCCGTCCTCGAGCAGGGACTCCGTGAGGTGCGAGCCGATAAAGCCGGCGCAGCCTGTGACCAATGCGCGCAAGAGGTTGAAAAGTACCCCACCCGAAGCTACGAGAGCGACACCGGCAGGCCGGAGCGCAGCGAGTCGGCGAGCGCAAGGGTCGCCCGCATGGAGTCGAGATACGCCTCGGGCGACTGAGCGTCCTGCTTGCCGGCGACCACGGCCAGAAACTGGTCCACTCCCGCGCGGTGACCTTTGTCCTGGCGCGCCTTGACCACCTTGCGAGCGCCCCCACGGAACAGCTCGAGGCGGCGGAAGTCTTCGAGGCTCGCGGACAGTCCGTCAGCGAAGACCTCGAACCGCTCCTTCGGCATGCGCCCGTCGCCCGCCCCGCTGTAGACCAGGCTGGCGACGCTCCCGTTCGCGTACTGGAGACTGGCCACCAGCTCGTCGCTGCATTCGAGCCCGCGCGCGGCGTTCGGCACGGCCACCGCGTGGACGGTGATTGCCGGCGCGGCGGCGAGGTGGCCGAGGAGGTCGACGAAGTGGCAGCCCTCGCCGATCAGGCGCCCTCCTCCCTGCGCCGGGTCGTGTAGCCAGTGCGTCTCCGGAAGTGGCCCGGCGTTGACCCGCGCCGTGAACGCGCCGCGCGCGCCGCCGAGCTCCTCGGCCAGCCGCTCCACAAGTGGCGCGAAACGGCGGTTGAAGCCGACCATGAGCGGGCCGCGCGAGTGGGCAAGAGCCGCCTCGACCTCTTCCAGCTGCTCCCAGTCGAGGGCTAGCGGCTTCTCCACGAAGACCGCCTTCCCCTCGTGCAGGGCGGCCGCGACGAGACGGGCGTGGGAGTCATGGCGGGTGGCGATGACCACGGCGTCGAGCGAGGAATCTGCGACGAGCTCCTCGGCCGAGGCCGCAACCCGGTCCACCCCCAGGCGTTCGCCCACATCGGCGGCGGACAGTCCGCGCTCGCTCGCTACCGCAGCGAGCTCCGCGGCTCCCGCGGCCAGAGCGGGCAGCAGGTGACGCTTTGCGAAGGAGCCCGTGCCGATCAGGCCGACCCGCGGCACGGAGCCGGGCCGGGCGCGAGCCCGTACTTGCGCAACGGGTGCCGGCGAGGAAGCCTCGGCCGGATAGTCGATCAGCACCCCGAACGCGCGCTCGTCTGTCCTGCCGGACACCGCGTCGTAGGCATCGGAGGCGCGCTCCACCGGAAAGCGGTAAGTGGTCAGCGCGCCCACGTCCAGCTTCCCGCCCGCGAGCAGGTCCACGAAGGCCTGCATGTTCCGCTGCTCGGTCCAGCGAACCTGACCCACCGGGTAGTCACGGCCTCCCTCCTCGTAGGCCGGGTCGTAGCGGCCGGGACCGTAGGAGCGCGCGAGCCGTAAGTCCAGCTCCTTCTCGTACATCGCAGCCCTGCTCGGCTCGATCGGCACGTCGCCCACCACGACGATGCAGCCGGAGTCCCTGCACAGCTCGACCGCCAGATTCACGGGGTCCGAGGAGGCCGACGCAGCACACACCAGGACAGAATCGAGCCCCCTGCCGCGGGTCGCGGCGCGCACGCGCTCGACGAGACCCTCCTCCTCCCGAACAAAGCCGGCTGCCCCGCCGCGGCGTGCCAGCTCCGCCGCCTGGGGATCGACATCGATTCCCTGAACCCGGCACCCTGCCGCGCTCGCCAGCTGGGCCGCGAGTTGGCCCACGAGGCCCAGACCGATCACGCCGACGTCGTCCCCGACCACGGCGCCGGCCCTGCGAAACCCCTGAAGGGCAATCGCGCCGATCGTCGCGTACGCCGCCTCGTCCAGCCCGACGCCCTCCGGAACGGGTGTGATCAGGTTGCGCGGCACCGAAACGACCTCGGCGTGATTGGCCCAACCACCTCCGCCACACGCCACCCGGCTGCCGGGAGCCACGCCCTCGACGCCCGCGCCAACGCTCTCGACCACGCCTGCCGAGGAGTAACCGATCGCCGCGAGCGCGCCGAGCTGCTCCCGCGCCGCCGCCGCCGTCGAGCGGATCCCCTCCGTCCGTGCACGGGACACGGCCTTATAGACGAGGTCGGGGCGTGCCCGAGCCTTCTGGAGCAGGCTCTTCTCCCCCATCTCGACCTTCGCACGCTCGGTCCCGGCGCTGATCACTGAATGCCGGTTGCGGACGAGCACCCAGCCCGGTCGAGGGCGGGGCTCGGGAACCTCGACCACCTGGATGCGCCCGTCCCGCGGCCGTTGAGCCACCTGTCTCATTCTCGGGCCGATGGTACCCCGAGGGCCCCGGCCGGATTATCGTCGGCGGAATGACCAAAGGCGCCAATCGAGTAAATTCGCCTGCAAGGTGGGTGGATGGCACTAGGGTGCATGCGCTTAGTGACTGGGAACGACTTGACCGACCGCCGCCTGAACGTCGCCGTCGTCGGCCTCGGCTACTGGGGACCCAACCGGCTCCGTGTCCTCGTCGACAACGACGAGGCTGCGGTCACGCACATCTGCGACCTCGACGCCGAGCGGCTCACCAGGTTCGCACAGCGCCACCCCACAACGAATGCCAGTCCTCACTTCGACGATCTCCTCGAGGACGATGGGCTCGACGCCATCCTGCTCGCCACCCCCGTCTTCACCCACTACGCGCTCGCGAAGAAGGCGCTCGAGGCCGGCAAGCACCTTTTCGTGGAAAAGCCCCTCGCCGGTTCTTCCTGCGAGGCCGCGAAACTCGTGTTGCTTGCGGCTGAGAGGGAGCTCGTACTGCGTTGCGGGCACACCTTCCTGTTCAGCCCGGCGGTGCGGGCGATCAAGGACCTCCTTGATCGCGGCGAGCTCGGCGAGCTCTATTTCGTCTCATCGAGCCGCGTGAATCTCGGCCTGCACCAGCAGGACATGAGCGTGGTCTGGGACCTCGGCCCCCACGATTTCTCGCTCCTGCTCTACCTGCTCGACCAGCGCCCCACCTGGGTCAGCGCCAACGGGCGGGACTCGATCGTCAAGGGCGTCCCCGACGTGGCCTTTCTCGACCTCGGCTTCGACTCGGGCCTACTCGCGAACATCGAGCTCAGCTGGCTCGCGCCGAGCAAGCTCCGCCGCACAGTGATCGTGGGCAGCGAGAAGATGGTGCTCTACGACGACTCGAGCCGGGAGCCGGTCCGCGTCTTCGACCAGGGCGTCGTCTACGAGGATCCCGAGAGCTTCGGCCAGTACCAGCTCTCCTACCGCACCGGCGACATCGTGACGCCGAGGATCGACACCGGCGAGCCGATCGACCTCGAGATGCGAGCGTTCTTCCACGACATCGCACAATTCAAAATCGCGGACCGCAGCCTCGATATCGCCACCGACGTGGTGCAGCTGATCGAATCCGCGGAATCGTCGATGGAGAACCAGGGCGAGAAGACGGTGATCCCGGCGAGCCTGGGCCGCGAGAGGCGCGCTACTCGGGCTTCGGACTGAGTGGGGTCGCCGTCTGGCAATCGGCAATCAGTACTGCGCCAGCGTGCCCATCGCCTTGGCGCGTCGGATCGACACGCTGAAGACGACAACCGCGAGGAAGGGTGCGACCGCTCCTGCGACGGCGAGTCCCACGACTTCCTCCCACGGGATCCGACCCCCGAGAGCGGCCGGCCTGAGAACGTCGAGCGCCCAGGTGAATGGAAGCGCGTTCCCGATCGTCTCAAGGGCACCCGGCAGAGCGGAGACCGGGAAGTAGGTGCCCGCAAGGAGGGCGATCGCGGCCGTGAAGAGGTGGAGCATGGACGTGGTCTGCTTGAACACGATCGTGGCGCCCGCCAGCGCGAGCCCTGTCGCCGCCACGAGTGTGACCGTCGCGGGGATTGCCACGAGGAGGGCCCCCAGCCCGGTGAGCGTCACCTGGAAGTCCACGCCGAGCACGGCGGCCAGCACGAGCAATGCGATTCCCGTCGCGAGCGCCCGCACCAGGTCGTACGCCGCGCTGGAGCCGATGATGAGCAGCTGGGGCGTGGGGGTCATCAGCAGCGCCTCCAGCGTGCCGGTGGTCTGGTCGCTGCGAAGGCGCCGGGCAAACGAGGTGAGGCCGGTCTGCATCACCTCGAACACGATCAGCCCGACCACCACGAACGCGAAGTAGCTCTCAGCGCCCTGGCCGAGCGAGGAGTCGTCCACCAGCGGGCTGAGGAAAAAGAAGACCGCCAGCCCACCCGTCGAGGCGAGAAGGTCGAGCGCGAAGCCGGCCCGGTAGGAGCGCTCCACCGCCCAGTCGCGGCGCAGGAACGCCCAGATCACGGTCAGGGCTCCGGTCACGCCTGTACCGCCAGCAGCGCCCGTTCGAGCTCCGCGGGGTTCGTCATCGCGGGCATCTCGGCGTGCACGCGGCCCTCCGAGAGGATGAGTATCCGCGCCGCCACGCTCGACGCCTCGTGCAGATCGTGCGTTGCGAGCAGCACCGCGGGCTGCCGGTTGCGCACTATCTCCCGGAGGAGGTCGCGGAAGTTGGCGGTGGCGACCGGATCGAGGCTTCGAGTGGGCTCGTCGAGCAGGAGGACGGGCGGCTCTGCGAGCAGGGCGCGGCCGACCGAGAGGCGAAGCCGCATTCCCGTGGAGTACCCGCCGAACGGCCGGTCCGCTGCCTCCGCGAGTCCGATGAGCTCGAGCAGCTCGGCCGCCCTCGTCTCGGCGGCGCGGCGCCTCAGGCCGTGCAGCGTCGTGAAGAACTCCAGGTTCTGGCGGCCCGAGAGGCGCCAGTACCAGGAGCGCTCGTCTGCGAGGCAGAACCCGATCGCCCGCCGCGCCTGGCCCGGGCTGGCCACGACGTCGTGGCCCGCGACCGAGATCCGCCCCTCGTCCGGGAGTACGGTCGTGCCGAGGATCCTCAGCAAGGTGCTTTTGCCCGCACCGTTGGGACCGAGCAGGGCCACGATCTCGCCCGCGCCCACGTCGAGGTCCACCTCCGCGAGCGCGCTCACCTCGCCGAACCGCTTGCCCAGGCTACGCACGTGGATCGATGCCTCGGCTCCCGCGCCAGTCGCCCCGTCCTGGCCGGCACGCGCGTCCACGCCCTCGTTCTCGTTCTCGCCGGCGCGGGCGTCATGTATGCTGAACCCCATGCGTGCGGGCCACGTTACCGGTCCCCGACGGCTGTATTCGACGTACATCACACGATGACCGTTTCCTTTGCATCCCGGGCGACGGTGCCCTCTCACGTCACGAGCCGCAGGCTCGACGACGAGCTCGTGCTGCTCAATCTCGACAGCGAGAGCTACTTCGGGCTGGATGCCGTCGGCACGCGGATCTGGGAGCTCATTTCCAGCTCGCCGACCCTGGCGGAGGCCTATCGGCAGCTCCTCTCGGAGTACGACGTGACGGAGGCGCCGCTGCGCGAGGACATGGAGAAGCTGCTCGCCCAGCTCGTGGACAGTGGACTCATCGAGCTCCGGCCGGCCTGACTGGCGGGCCTTTCGCGCCCTGCGCGCGCCCGAGCGCCGCTCCCTCGCGGCGACGGCGATCCTGCTCCCGGCCAGCGGACTCCTGCTGCGGCTGGTCGGCTACCGGCGCCTCGAGCGGATGCTCGCGCGGGTGGTTCCGCTTCGCGAAGGCCACCCGGACGGCGACCGGGCCAGGGCGAGCGCCACGAGCCGGATGGTCGCGATCGGGGCCAGCCGCAGCCCGTTCCCGTCCACGTGCCTGTCGCGGTCCCTGACTCTCTGGTTGCTACTGCGGGCCCAGCGGATCGAGAGCGAGGTGTGCCTCGGCGTGCGCCGTAAGGGATCCGCGCTCGACGCACACGCCTGGGTGAGCCATCTCGGGATGCCGCTCAACGACGGGCCCGACGTGGACGAGCGATTCGCCACGGTCCATCCGCGGCCTCCCCGGGCTTGAGCGGCATCGCGGGGATCTTCCACGGGGACGGGCGTCCCGTGGATCCCGCCGACGTGGCCATCATGACGGCTTCGATGCGCCACCGCGGTCCCGACGGAATCGAGCAGACCGTGAGCGGTCCGGTCGGGATGGGCCACTGCTCCCTTCGCACCCTGCCGGGGCGCCGCGACGGGACCCAGCCCGTCTGGGACGAGGCCGGCGTGATCTGCGTCGCCCTCGACGGCCGGATCGACAACGGATATGAGCTTCGCACGTCGCTCGGCGCAGAGCAGGCGCCGGGGGGCGAGAGCGACGCCGAGCTGCTCATGCGCGCGTATGGGCGGTGGGGGGAGGGCAGCGTCGCCCGACTGGTCGGCGACTTCGCGTTCTCTCTCTGGGACGGACGCCGGCGGGAGCTCCTGTGCGCCCGGGACTTCCTCGGCAAGCGCCCGCTCTACTACGCCCACGACGGCACCTCGTTCCGCTGGGCGTCGGAGCCACAGGCGGTGCTCGCCGACCCGGCGCTGTCCCGGGAGCCGAACCTGGGCATGATCGGGGAGTACCTCTCCGCGGACGTGCGGAGCACTACGGACACGCTCTTCCGCGATTTGTTCAGGCTCGCGCCTGCGCACTACCTGCTGGTCGGCCCCCGCGGCGTGGAGATCGCCCGCTACTGGGAGTGGGCCCCGGGGCCTCCGCTCCACTATCGGGACGAGCGCGAGTACGCGGCGCACCTCCTGTCGGTGTGCGGCGATGCGGCGGCCGGCCGGCTCGAGACCTCGTCAGGCGTCGCGGTCGAGCTGAGTGGGGGCCTCGACTCGTCGTCCGTGATCGGGATCGTGGAGCACCTCCGTGAGCAGGGGCGCCACGACACGCCGGTCGAGGCCTACTCGCTCGTCTTCCCCGGACTTCCCTGCGACGAGACGGACCACATCCGGACGGTGGTCGCCCATTGCGGGGTGCGGAGTCACGAGCTGCGCCCGGCGGCGACGCCCGCCGAGGAATACGAGACTCAGGCCCGCCGCTACCTGGACCTCCCGGAGTATCCGAACGGGATGCAATCAGGCCTCTTCGAGGCGGCCCTGGCCGCAGGCAGCCGTGTGCTGTTCACCGGCACCGGACCGGACGAATGGCTCACCGGGAGCCTCTTCTCCTACATCGACCTGGTCCGCCGCCTCCGTATCCGCCGGCTGGCGGCAGAGGTGAGAAGCGAGGCCGAGGTGTGGGGCTGGCGCGAGAGCCTTCGGCTGCTCTGGCGCTACGGACTCCGCGCCCAGGTTCCGGCCGGCCTTCGCTCCGGTGTGGCACGAACGCTCGGACGCTCGACCTGCCCCCCATGGCTACGCGCCGACTTCTGCCTGGAGAGTGGGCTCGAGGAACGCTTGCAGCGGCTTCCCCGCCACGGAGAGCCGGGACCCGGCCAGCTCGACGACGGCTGGCGGGCTCACGCAACGGAATCGGCGGAGCGTGCGCGCGCGGCCGCGGGCATGGAGGCGCGCGACCTGTTCGACGACCGCCGCGTGGTGGAGTACGTGCTGGCGCTACCCCACGAGCAGCTGCGCCGAGGTCACGTGACCAAGCACGTGCTCAGGCAGGCCGTGGCCGGGCTCATCCCGGAGAGCGTCCGCAGCCGCTCCGACAAGGCCGACTTCAGCTACGCATTCCGGGAGGAGCTGCGCCTCCACGGGGGGCCGGCGCTGTTCCGCGATCTCGCCATGGAGGACCTCGGCTGGGTCGACGGGCTCAAGGTTCGCGACATGTATGCTGAGTTCGAGCGTGGCTACAGTCTCGAGGCAGGTCCCAAAAATGGCCAGGTTCTCTGGCAGCTTTGGCTGATATCGTCCATGGAACGGTGGCTTCGGGCCCTTTGAGTCGCCTAATGCAATCGGATCCGCCCGAAGACCAAGGAGAGAAATGACCCAGTCCCAGCCGGCAGAGAGCGGCGCTGCGCCAAAGAAGTCCTATGGTAAGCCGACGTTGGTCGCCTACGGGTCGATCGGCAAGCTGACGCAGGGCGGTGAAGGCAGCGGTGCCGACGGCGGCGGTACCCCCGGCATGACCATGGTCTGCCTCTAGGCGCCCGGCCGCCGACAGGGTCGTCCCCCTCAGCCGATGTCGCTGATCCTCGATGAGCATCGGGAGTACCTGTCCGATCATGCACGCCTGAGGGGCTTCCAGCGGGCGATCGAAGCTGTCGTGCAGGAGGGGGCCGTGGTGGTCGACCTCGGCTCAGGGACCGGCGTGCTCGGGCTGATGGCGTGTCGGGCGGGGGCGGCGCGCGTGTACTCCATCGAGTCCACGAGCATGATCGGGGTGGCCCGCGAGATCGCGCACGCCAACGGCGTCGCGGACCGCATCACCTTCGTCAGGGAGCACTCCCTCCAGGCGGAGCTCCCCGAGCGGGCCGACGTGGTGGTGGCGGATCAGATCGGTCGGTTCGGCTTCGAGGCCGGGGTCCTCCACTACTTCGCTGACGCGCACCGCCGGTTCCTCAAGCCCGGCGGGGTCACCATCCCGGGCCGCATCGACCTGCTGGTGGCCCCGGTGGAGAGCGACGCTATGTGGTCCCAGGTCGACTTCTGGGACACCACGCCGCTCGGGCTGGAGATGGGGGCCGGTCGCACCATCGCGCGCAACACGGGCTACCCGGTGCGGTACTCGCGGGAGGATCTGCTCGGGCCGGACGAGATCGTGGCGTCGCTCGACCCGAGTGTCGAGAACGACTCGCCGATCCACGGGCGGGCCTCGCTCCGCATCGAGCGGGACGGAACGCTTCACGGAGCCGGGGGGTGGTTCGCGGCCGAGATGTCGCCGGGAGTGACCATGACGAACTCCCCGCTGGCGGAGGAGAGGATCAAGCGCCGCAACGTCTTCTTCCCGGTCGAACGACCCGTCGCCGTTACGGCCGGCGACCGGGTCGAGGTCTCGATGAGCATCGTGCCCTCGGAGGTGATGGTCGATTGGGACGTGACCGTCACGGGTGCGGACGGCACGTCCAAGGCGGCCTCCCGCCATTCGACCTTCGCCGGCATGCTCCTCAGCGCGGAGGACCTCGCCCGCACCCGGCCCGACTTCGCCCCCCGGCTCACCCCCCGGGGCGAGGCGCGGCGCACCGTTCTCTCCCTCTGCGACGGCGACCGCCCGCTCGCGGCCGTCGAGGAGGAGCTGTACCGGCGGCACGGCGATCTCTTCCCGAGCCCCGAGGACGCTGCGCTGTTCGCCGCCGAGGTCGTCACCCGCTACGCGACGTGAGTGGGCCGATGCGTAGGTATGCGGTCGCCGGCCTGACGCTCACCAGCGAGGTCGACCTGCCGGAGTTGCCCGAGGCCGAGAGGGGGACCTCCGACGATTGGAAGTTCGAGGTGGTGCCGCAGCTCCCGTCGAGCGGGAGGAATCTTCAAGGGCATCTGACGCGTGACGCGGAGGGGGAGCCGTGGCGGATCCTGCGACTCGACGGTGAGCGCCTGTTCCTCGCGTTCCCGGACGACGCGGAGTTCGTCGTCCTGGCGGGGGAGCGGCGGATCGTGTGCGCCGCACCGAGCCGCACCCCGGACGGCCTGCTTCGCCACCTGCTGCTCGACCAGGTGATCCCCCACGCGCTGGCGCTCGAGGGCTCCGCGGTGCTCCACGCGAGCGCCGTCTCCACCCCCGAGGGGGCTCTCGCGTTCATCGGACCTTCGGGCGCCGGAAAGTCGAGCCTCGCCGCCGGCTTCGCGGCCGAGGGCGACAGGCTCCTGTCCGACGATTTCCTCCCGCTTTGGGAAGGGGCATGCGGGTTTGTCGCGATACCGACCTACCCGGCTCTTCGGCTGTGGCCCGACTCGCAGGAGTTCTTCGAGGCCCTCGGCGAGGACGGCGAGGTGGCGGAGGGCACCCACAAGCGGAGATTGCTGATGCGGGACGAGCGGGCGGGCGCTGCCGTCCCACTGGCGGCGATCGTGACCCTCGCGGCGGAGGACCCGAGCCCGGGCCTGCCGTTCATGCTCACACCGGTGCCCCAGCGGGATGCCTTCCTCGCCGTGTTCGAGCAGGGGTTTCGGCTCGGGCATCTCGCGCGCGGTTGTCAGCTCGCCGAGTTCGACCTCTACACCTGCCTCGCAAGCTCCACGCGGGTGCTCGAGCTCCGCTACCGCTGGGAGTACGACCTCCTTCCCCGGATCCGGGCGGCGCTGTCCGAGGCGGTCGAGGGCACGGGCACGGCCGCCTGACCCGCATCCTCAGGCGTGGTCTCCGGCGGCCTTCCGCCGCGCCCGGATCCACGCGCGCAGACCGGGGATCACCCGCGGCACGAGCCAGCCCAGGCGCCGGAGATAGGCGACCCCGAGCCGCGCGGGGCCGGCTTCCTCCAGTCCGAAGACGTATCGGATCATCCCCGGCTCCGGAAAAAGCGCACGGGCAGCTACCTGGGTCTTGGCGCGCAACCCTGCCGCCGAGCGCAAGCGCTCGAACCCGAGCGCCAGGGCGGGGGCGGCCTCGGCTCGCAGCAGGACCTCCACGTCCGGATCCCGCACCTCCATGTCGAGCGAGCCGAGCAGCGCGCGCCCGTCCGCTTGCAGGCAGAGCGCGGCCGCGAAGGCGGCGGAGGCGTCGAGCCTCTCGGCCAGTCGCGCGGCAGCGCGCCAGGTCGGATGGTCGACCCGGTGGATGGCTCGCTTCAAGTCCTCGATCACATGCGGCTCGTAGCCCGCGTGCTGAGCCGCGTGAAGCGCCACGTGCAGGGTCTTGCCCGGACCGTCGAGCACGTCGACCTCCATGCCGTCGTGGGCCACGCACTCCGAGTGGGCATGCAGCTCGCGCCATGCCACCCGACGGTCCGCCCTTATCCCCACCAGGGAGTCGTGCAGGTCCACCTCGACGCCGCGCCCTATCCAGGGAAGGGTCGGTCCGCCGCGCCGGAATCCCAGGCCGGATAGCACGGTCCCCGCGCGCTCCAGATCCTCCGGGCTCACCAGCAGATCGCAGTCGCTGTAGGCGCGCAGCTCGCCGGTATCATAGAGCCAGTCGGCGAACGACCTGCCCTTGAGCAGGATGGCGGCTATCTCGGCCTCGCGCAGCGCACGGGTCACGCGCGCGGCTGTCGCGTCCACCGCAAGCGTCGTGGCGGCTGTGGCAATCGCTCCCGAGGGCATGCGGCTAGCCCTTCGGGCTTCCATCGAAGCGGTCCATACAGCGCGGGCCGGAGCTGTTCACAGGTCGCGATTCTAGAAGCAACCTTGCGCTGCCACGGCTGTTGCCCCGAGGCATTCCGGCATAGCATCGCCCCGGAATGAGACAGGTGGCGCGCGAGTGAGCTGTGTGATCTGCGGATCGGACACGTCCGACTTCACGACCCCGACGGAGCGCGGTTCCGAATCCCGGATGCAAAGACGGAGACCGGCGTGCGCGAGGTCCAGATGTGCAGGGCCCGCGAGCAGGCTTCGAGCGGCCCGGATCGCGAGGAGTTTGGGCTACGAAAAGGCTACGAGCGCGATTCTGGGCGCGTAAGCGCCAGCGACGCCAAGTCGAACGACCCCGCAGAATCCAGTGATTTGCAGGACTCTCCTCGAATGGCGAGGGCCGGAATCGAACCGGCGACACCACGATTTTCAGTCGTGTGCTCTACCAACTGAGCTACCTCGCCTAGCGGCGGGTAAGGCTAGCCGAGGGGTGCCCGCGAGCCACCTATCCTCCGCGAGC
This sequence comes from Thermoleophilaceae bacterium, assembly GCA_013696425.1. Classification (GTDB taxonomy): domain Bacteria; phylum Actinomycetota; class Thermoleophilia; order Solirubrobacterales; family Thermoleophilaceae; genus JACCYP01. The sequence continues at coordinate 5,428 of JACCYP010000221.1, read as the reverse complement.
GATGGCCACACCGCCTGTCGGCGCACACATCAACGGTCGCGACCCGCTTGCCGAGGCGGCGGAGGTCGAGGCCGACTGCATCCAACTCTTCCTTTCGAGCCCGCAGGGGTGGGAGAAGCCGTCGGATCGCGACGATGCGGAGGAGCTGGAGGCCTCACCGGTCGGCATCTACGTGCACGCGCCCTACCTGATCAACGTGTGCTCGCCGAAGCCGAACGTCCGCTACGGCTCGCGCAAGATCCTCACCCAGACCTGCGAGGCCGCTGCGGCGGTCGGCGCCCTCGCCGTGATCGTCCATCCCGGACACGCCGAGGACGGCATCGAGGAGGGGGTCGGCCGCTGGACGCGCACCCTCGAGATGCTCGAGTCCGAGGTGCCCGTCTACCTCGAGAACACGGCCGGCGGCGACCACGCCGTCGCGCGCCGCTTCGACGCGCTGGCGCTCCTCTGGCAGGCGGTCGAGGCCGCGGACACCAAGACGGAGATCGGGTTCTGCTTTGACACCTGCCACGCCCACGCGGCCGGCGAGGATCTGAGCGACGCCGTCGAACGAGCACGCGCCATCACCGGCAGCATCGATCTCATGCACGTGAACGACTCCCGCGACCCGCCCGGTACCGGCGCCGACCGCCACGCGAACATCGGCAAGGGGACGATGGACCTCGACGTGCTGCGGGCGATGGTCCAGGCGGCGGCGGCCCCATCCGTGGTCGAGACCCCGCGCGAGCCCGATGACCTGCGCGCGGACGTGGAGTTCGTGCGGGCGGCGCTGGCGGCCTGAACCGCTCGGCGTCTACGCCGTGGCGAACTCGAAGCCCTCGTCCCGCCAGCCCTCGATTCCGCCGATCATCTTCTTCACCGGTCGCCCGAGCCGGGCGAGCCTCAGCGCGCCCCTGTCCGCGCCGTTGCAGTGAGGGCCGTTGCAGTACACGACGAACGTCGTGCCGGCGGGGAACCCGGCGAGGTTGCGCTCGGTGATCTTCCCGTGCGGAAGGTTGCGCGCACCGGGCACGTGACCGGCCGCGAAGCCGTCCGGGCCGCGCACGTCGAGCAACAGGAAGGTGGGCGCGCCGGTCGCGAGCTCCTCGTGGACATCCCAGCAGTCGGTCTCGAAGCGAAGCAGGGACTCGAAGTGCGCAACGGCCTCGACCGAGTCGGCGGGCGGGTGCTCGGTCACGGGGAACCGGGACGGAACGGTGGTGGCCATCAAGTCCTCCTTGGTGGCTTGGCGTGGGCGGGCCGGTCCGACCACGTTGTACCGGAGACGGGCTGATCACGCAGTTTGGTCCCGGACGAGATGTGGGAGGGCCGGAATGGGGTAGGTGGGGCTTACACCGCGATGTGAACCACGGCAACCCGAGCCACTGCAGGGGCGGTTGCCCCGCCCACCTGCATCTCTCCTGGCAGCACTCCGGGACGCGCAAGGGCGTGCCTGCGAAGTGGGTCGTCGTGATGCGCCAAGGGCGCTGGCCCGGCGCGCGCGTGCCGGTAGTCTCGCGCTCACGTGAGTGAGCTCATTCACACCTGTTACCGGATCGGCGACATCGACAAGTCGGTCGAGTTCTACGAGGCGCTCGGCTTCGAGGAGATGGCGCGGATGCCGATCCGCGACGAGGCGATCAACGTGTTCATGGGCCTGCCCGGCGACGGCGCGCGGCTCGAGCTGACCTACAACCACGGCGTCGACTCCTACGAGGTGGGCACGGGCTACAACCACATCGCCGTGACCGTCGCGGACATGGACGGCGCGCTCGAGGAGCTCAGCGGCGCCGGCATCGAGCCCGAGAAGCCCCCCTACTCCGTGCGCGAGGGCGGTTCGCGGATCTGCTTCGTGCGCGATCCGGACGGCTACCGGGTCGAGCTCATCGAGAAGGGCTGAGAGCAGCATGCGCCGCGTCGCCGCGCTTGCAGCAATGGCGGTCGCGGCCTCGGTCATGGCCGGCTGCGGAGGCGAGAAGGACACGAAGGCCAAGAATCCCTTCGACAGTGCGCTGGGTGTGCTGCCCGCCTCCGCGCCGTTCGTGATGGCGTTCGAGGCCGACCCCGACGGCCCGCAGATCAAGAACGCGGTCGGGCTCGCGGACCGCTTCCCGTTCTCCGGCCAGCTGAAGGACCGGGCCAAGGAGCAGATCGAGTCCCAGGGGAAGTTCGATCTCGAGGACGATCTGCTCCCCATACTCGGCAATCCGCTGGTGGTCGGCGCGAAGGCCCCACAGGATCTCGAGGGCGACAGCACCTTCGTCGGCGCGATCGAGGTCGGCGACGAGGCGGCGCTCGACCGGCTGCTCGAATCGGCCTCCGAGGACGGGAACCTGAAGGAGCTCGGCGAGGATGGGGAGGCGACCGTCTACCAGGCCGATGACTCCTTCTACGGGGTCACCGGCAAGCTGGTGGTGCTCGCCGACTCACGCGAAGACATCAAGGACGCCCTCGACACCCGCGAGGGCGAGGACCGCCTCACCGAGGAGGACTTCGACAAGCGCACCGGCGCCGTGCCGAAGGATGCGCTGCTGCGGGTGATGTTCGACACCCGCGCACTCATCGCCGCGAGCAAGGATCCGGACGCGAAGGTGGCGGTGAAGGTGCCGTGGGTGAAGGCGCTCACCACCGCCGGCGTGGCCGTGTCGGCCGGGACCGACGACGCGTCGCTCGAGGTCGACCTGCTCGGCGACGACGTGCCCCCCGAGGACCTGCCGATCGCGCCCGGCGCCGCCTCGCCACCCGTGCTCCAGGCGAGCGGCGAGCAGGGCGAGATCACGGTCGGGCTGCGCGACCTCGGCCACGTGTTCGGGTTCGGCGAGCGCGCGGGCAAGGCCGCGAACCCCGACGCCTTCAACCAGTACGAGCTTGGCAAGCAGGCGATCAAGGGCCGCTACGGAGTGGACGTGGACGCCGACCTGATCGCGCAGCTGCGTGGCGAGTCCCAGCTCAGCCTCACGCCCGACGGCAAGTTCGCCGTGCGCGCCGACCTCACCGATCCCGCGAAGTTCGAGAAGACCCTCGAGGACAGCGCCGAGTTCCTGCCGAACGCGCTGAAGGGCGCCGGCCTCGCCGGCGCGGTGATCGAGAAGCCGCGCGGCAACCAGCGCCTCTACGCGATCGCACGGCCGGGCGGTGGGTCGATCGCCTACGGCGTGGTGGACGGCAAGCTCGTGATCTCGAACTCGCCCGACCGCGTGGCGTCGCTCGCCGGGGCCGCCACCCAGCAGGTGGCGGGCGCCCAGGGAGCCCTCGCCGGGCAGGCCGATTCCCAGGGTTTCGCTCAGCGCTTGCTCGAGGACCAGCTCGGCGCCGGCGGTCTCGGCAGCCTCTTCGGCGGCTCGATCGTGGGCAACCTCGAGGAGCTCACCTTCTCGCTGCGCGACGACCCCGGTTCGATGCGCGGCAGGGCGACCCTGCGCCTCGGCCGCTGAGAAGGGCGCCCTCGGCTAACTCCAGCTCGCCCAGCGGCGCAGGTAGGGAAGCGGGTCGAGCGGCTTTCCGCCCGTCTGCCACGGGCCCTGCCAGATCTCGAAGTGCAGGTGGGCGCCGAAGGAGGCACCCGTGTTGCCCAGTCGCCCGAGCAGCTGGCCGGTGAGCACGCGCTGGCCCTCGCGGACGACGATCGAGCCGCGCTGGAGGTGCATGAACGCGTACTGGAAGCGTTCGCCGGAGCCCGCGAGGATCACGTAATGGCCGGCGCCCTCCGGCTGGTTCGCGACCGTCGTCACGATGCCGCCGCGTGGTGCCACGATCGGCAGTCCCTCGGCGCCGGAGATGTCCTGGCCCTGGTGGGTGCGGCCGGGGCGATCTGCGCCGAAGCGCCCGCCTTCGCCGCCGAGCTCGTAGGGGCCGCCCACAGGGAACCGGTGGCCGAAGATCCCGAGCGGTGGCGACTGCGCGGCGCGCGGGCCGCGGCGGATCCTGTTGCGGCGGTCGTCACGCCCGGTGAGGCGGAGTACGTAGCGCCCGGCCGGCACACCGCCGCGGAACGCGTAGGAGCTCGTGCGGTTGGCGGGCCGGCGGCCGAGGTCGATACTTCGCACCGGCTTGCGCGAGCCGGGGCGCAGGAGATTCAGCCGCAGGGTCACGGCCCGGCGCCCGGGCGCGCGGACCTTGAAGGTCACCCGGGCGGCGGCGCCGTAGGCGAACATCCTGCGCCGGTTCACGCTGAAGTGGGTGAGCACCGGCGCCGGGCTGCGCTTGATCTCGCGCTTCAGCTCGCGGTCGCCGTGGCGGGCGCCGCCGTTGTCGCGCTCGCGCTTCGCTTCCTTCTGGTCGCGCGGGGTCTCAGGAGTAGCGCCCCCGCTCCCGGCAGCCGCCCATGCAGACGTAGGAAGCGACAGCACGAGCAACAGCACGAGGAAACGGGGACGCATCGAGAGAGGATCGGCCTGGCGCGAGTGAGCCGGGCGCGGCGGGCGGCTTTGCACGACTTTCCGAACACGGGCCCGCGGCAAGGCCCGCGCTGTCTCCGATGCTGGTCGCGGCGAAGCCGCTAGCAGTGCAACGGATCTTTCAGCGCGGCGAAGCCGCTAGGCCGTCTGCATGCGGTCCATCAATTCGATCGAGCCGTTCTTGTTCAGCGGCTCGTTCAGGTTCCCGCACTTCGGCGACTGCACGCACGAGGGGCAGCCCTTCTCGCACGGGCACTCGTCGATCAGGCGGCGCGCGTCGGCCACGAGGATCTCGAAGTCGAGAAAGCCCTGGCGAGTGATGCCCACGCCGCCGGGGTGGCCGTCGTAGATGAAGATCGTCGGCCGCCCGGTCTGCTGGTGGAGTGCCGTCGAGAGGCCGCCGATGTCCCAGCGGTCGCACATCGCGATCAGCGGCAGCACGGCGATCTGCCCGTGCTCGGCGGCGTGCAGCGCGCCCTGGAGCACGTCGAGGGGGAAGTCGTCGGAGAGCAGCGCGTCGGGGATCTCGTACCAGAGCGCCTGGGTCTCGAAGCGCTCCTCCGGCAGGTCGACGGCGAGCAGGTCGAGCACCTCGTGGTCGGCCACGCGCTTGCGCTGGAAGGCCACCACCTGCTCGGAAACGCTGATCGTGCCGAAATGGAGGTGCACGCCGAGCGTGTCCCGGGCGTCGAGCACCGCCTCGATCCAGGTGTCGGTCTCCTTCTTCGGCTGGGTGTACCAGTCGCCGCGGAACGGCTTCACGATCGCCCGGCGGTTGTGGTGGTCGAGCTCCTCCACCTCGTAGGACGCGCCGAAGTGCAGGTACACGGCGCCCGGATGCAGCGTGCCGTTCGCGCGCGAGGCCTCGACCGTGCCGATCATCTCGCCCGACTCGCCGTCGACCACCGCGAAGGCGTCGAGGCCGGCGCTTCGCAGCGAGATCCGCCCGGCCGGGAAGCCGTCGTCGCGGGGCAGGTACTTCCCGCCGCGCTCGCGCAGCAGGCCGTCACTCACGAGCCGCTCGGCGTAGGCGTCCCAGCGCGGGCCGAGGG
>JACCYP010000179.1 GCA_013696425.1 Thermoleophilaceae bacterium | reverse complement strand
CGCCTTGGCTCCGCCAAGGCTTCGGCCCTGCTTCCTTGGCATGCTCGGTTTTCGCCGGCTTAGCGCGCCGGGTCTACCATTTTCCGTCGTTGCAGCCTCCGTCGGGCTCGCTGGAGTCGTTGCAGGTGCGCTCGACCGCCCCGCCGTCCGACTTCTCCACGGTGAAGGTGTTCCCGGTCTGGGACTTCGCCGTGATCGTGTAGCTCGCCGCGTTCGCCTCGGTTACCTCTACCTGACCGGGGTTGCCGCCGAGCTCGGCCGTCGAATCCGGCGGCTCCTTGCACGAGGAGTAGTCCTGAGCGTCGACGAAGCACGCCTCGACCTCGGTGCTGAGCTGGGCCGCCTGGGTCTTCGCCTCGGAGTCCTGCTTCGCCGCCTCGGCGGAGGGCGCGGAGGGAGTCTTCGGATCCTCGGTGTCGGTTTCGTCCTCACCGCAGCCTGCGATCAGGGCGGCGGCGAGCAGTGCGGCGAATGCGGTTCGTTTCATTTAGAGCCCCGGCTTGACAACCATGTCGACGACGATGAGGAACAGGATCGTGAGCTCGACGGTGTTCACCCGCGCCACCGCCGCGTAGTTGGCGAGGAAGGCGTCGGATTCCAAACCCTCACCGGCGACGATCGTCTCGAGCTCCTTGCCCTTGCGCGAGTAGTAGAGGATCCCGATGACGAAGGAGGTGAGCCAGCCGAGGTAGGCGAGCGTGATCCAGAGCTGGGAGTGCTCGTAGCCGACCTCGCCCACGAGCAGGACGCCCGCGACGAGCAGGATCAGGCTGAGCGGCGCGTAAAAGCGGGGCCCGATCTTGTTCGAGTCCTCGACGAAGGTGAGCATCCGCGCCCGGTCCCCGGACGCGGCGGCGAGGCGGCGAGGCGGCCGAAGATGTGCATCGTGAGCCCGCCGCCCACCCAGGCGACGGCGCAGAGGATGTGGACTGTGAGCAGGAAGTCGTACATCTAGAAGAGCTGGTTCTCGCCGGCGAAGATCTCGGACACCGAATCGTCGGTGAAGATCCGGCGGATCGAATCCTCGAGGATGTCGGCGCAGGACATGACCTTGATCATGTCCGGCGCTCCGGCCCGCAGCGGCACGGTGTCGGTGACGAGGATGCCCGAGAGCGGAGAGTTGCTGAGCGTCGCGAACGCGTTGCCGGAGAACAGGCCGTGCGTGGCGACCGCGTACACCTCGGCGGCACCGGCGTCGATCACGGTCTGCGCCCCGACGGCGAGCGTCCCGCCCGTGTCGATGATGTCGTCGACGATCACGGCCTTCTTGCCCTGGATCAGATCCTCGCCGATCACGTAGCCGATCTCGGCGACCGACTGGGCGGGGCGCTGCTTCTCGAGCAGCGCGTAGGGCACGCCGACCTTCTCGGCGAACCTGCGCGTGAGCTTCACGCGGCCGGCATCCGGCGAGATGATCACGAGGTCGCTGGGATCGCCGAGGTGGTCCTTCACATACTGGGTGAGGATCGGCATGGCGGTCATGTGGTCGACCGGCTTCTGGAAGAAGCCCTGCGCCTGGCCGGCGTGGAGGTCCATCGTCAGCACGCGGTCGATGCCCGCGGTCTCCATCAGCTTCGCCACGAGGCGGGCGGTGATCGGCTCGCGCGGAGCGGACTTCTTGTCCTGGCGCGAATAGCCGAACCACGGCGTGACGGCGATCACGCGGTGTGCGCTGGCGCCCACGGCGGCGTCGGCCATCACGAGGAGCTCCATCAGCGAGTCGTTGGCGGTGATGCCCTCGACCTCGTTCGATGAGGTCGACTGGATGAGGAAGATGTCCGCGCCGCGGATCGACTCCTTGAAGCGGCAGTAGACCTCGCCGTTGGCGAAGGTCTTGTTCCCGGCGTCGGTGAGCGAGACGCCGAGCTTCTCGGCGATCCGGGCGCCGAGCTCCTGGCTCGAGCGCCCGGTGGCGATCATCAGCTTCTTGTCATAGCCCGACGGAAGGCTGTTCGCGATGGCTGTGATGGCGTCGGTCTCGAGCGTGCTCATGGCTTCTTCTCGACTCGCTCCGCGAAACCCTCGACGTTCTTCTGCTCGGGGCGCGAGATTCCGAGCGCTCCGGCAGGGACGTCGTCGACTATCACGGAGCCAGCGCCAATATACGCGCCCTCCCCGACGGTCACGGGAGCCACGAAGGAGGTGTTCACGCCGGTGCGCACGCGCGCGCCGATCGTGGTGCGGTGCTTGTCGCGCCCGTCGTAGTTCGCGGTGATGTTCCCGGCGGCCACGTTCGCGCCCTCGCCGACGTCGGCGTCGCCGATGTAGGAGAGGTGCGGAATCTTCGCCCCCGCCCCGATGACGGAGTTCTTCACCTCGACGTAGGTGCCGACCTTCGCGTCCGCGCCGATGTCCGCCTTCGGCCGCAGGTAGGCGAACGGGCCGATGCTGGCGCGGTCGTGTACGACGCAGTGGGTGAGGTAGGAGTGCAGGACGCTCACGCCGTCGCCGATCTCGGAGTTCTCGACCGTCGTGCCGGGGCCGATGGTGGCGCCGGCGCCGATCACCGTCGGGCCGCGGAGGGTGGTGCCGGGCTCGATCACGGTGTCCTCGCCGATCTCGACCTCGGCGTCGATCGTGACCGTTTCGGGGTTCGGGAACGACACGCCGGCGCGGGCGTGCGCGCGGAGCAGCGCGCTGCGCGCGTGGCGCTCGACGTCCATCAGGTCGGCGCGGTTGTTCACGCCCATGGCGCTCGACACGTCGTCGGTCTCGAAGGGGGCGATCCGGCCGCCGCTCTCGAGGATGAGCGGCAAGGCGGCGGTGAGATAGCGCTCGCCGCGCTCCTCGTCGGCGCGGTCGAGGGCGTCGAGCAGAGCGCCGCCGTGGAAAGCGTAGGCGCCGATGTTGATCTCGCGGATGGCCAGGTACTCCTCCGGCACGCCGTCGGTGTGCTTGGTCTCGACGATCTTCTCGACCCCGCCGTCGGCGCCGCGCACGATCCGGCCGTAGCCGGTGGGATCGAGCCGGCTGGTGGTGAGGAGCGTGGCCTTTGCCTGCTGCTCCTGGTGCGTGGCGACTATCCCCTCGATCAGCTCGGACGCGATCAGCGGGTTGTCCCCGGAGAGCACGAGCACGGTCCCGTCGCGGTCGATCGCCTCGCGGGCGGCGAGCACGGCGCTGCCGGTGCCCTCCCCCTCGGTCTGTTCGGCCGTCTCGATGTCCTCGGGGAGGTGCTCGGCCACGCCCTCCCCGGGGCGGGTGATGGCCACCACGCGCTCGGCCCCCGCGGCACGGGCGGCCGCGGCGACCCAGAGCAGCATGGGACGCCCGCAGACGGGGTGGAGGACCTTCGGGAGCGAGCTCTTCATGCGAGTCCCGTGCCCGGCGGCCATGATCAGCACGGTGGGCCCGGCGGCCATGCGCCGCAGCGTAGCGCCGGTAGTGTCGCGGCGTGATCGCGCGCCTGCGGGGAAGCCACCGGTACGGCCTGGCGCTCGTCGCGGTGGCCATCCCGATCGCCTTCGCGATGTCGGTGCCCGAGGAGGACTGGTCGCGCCTCGTGACCCTCCTCCTCTTCTCCGGCGCAGCGCTGTTCGTGTTCCTGGTCGCGGAGGCCCGCAGGGCGATGCACGTTGCCATCCCGCTCGTGGCCGTCGCGATCGTTGCCGGTCTGCTGGCCCTCGACGACCCCTCCCAGCTGCAGATCGGCCTGACGCGCGCGTGTTCCGCGTTCGTGCTGGCCATGGCGCCGTTCGCGCTGGCGCGGGGGCTGGCACGCCAGATCCGCGCCGACAAGAAGGTGACGCTCGAGACGGTCTTCGGCGCCGTCGCGATCTACCTGCTGATCGGCGCCCTGTTCGCAACCGTGGACGCCGCGGTCGAGAACATCGGCGGCGATCCCTTCTTCGTCTCGGGCGACGCCGGCATGCAGGACTTCCTCTACTTCTCCTTCATCACCCTCACGACCACCGGCTACGGCGACCTCGTGCCGGCCCTCCCCCTGGCCCGGACCCTGGCGGTGACCGAGGCGCTGCTCGGCCAGATCTACCTCGTGACGGTGATCGCGGTGCTGGTGTCGAACATCGGGCGCGCGCGGCCGTCGAGGACCTAGACTCTCACCGCCGTTGAGGGGTCGACTAACGGGTCTAAGTCGCCAGTTTTTGGTACTGGAAACCGGGGTTCAAGTCCTCGCCCCTCAGTTCCTTTCCATCTGGCCGAGATGCGAACATACGTTCGTCATGCCGAAGCGGATTCGCTGGAACGAACACGACGCACGAGAAGCAATCGCCACGTCACGGTCGTGGTCCGAAGCTCTCCGCAAGCTCGGACTGAGGCCGGCCGGCGGGAACCACTCGACGCTCCAGAAGTACGCGCGCCTCTGGGGCGCGAGCACGGAGCATTTCGACCCGCACTGGTCGAGCAGGGTTCAAGCGCCTCGGCGTCCGCTCAGTGAAGTCCTTGTTGCGAATTCGACCATGGGCGCAAGCACGTCAAGCGCAGGCTCTACGCCGAGGGCCTCAAGGAGCGCAGGTGTGAGCTTTGCGGCCAGGGCGAACTCTGGTGCGGCAAGCAGATGTCACTGATCCTGGATCACATCAACGGAGAGGCCCAGGACCACCGGCTCGAGAACCTCCAAATCGTGTGCCCGAATTGCGCCGCGACGCTCGAGACGCACTGCGGCCGGAACGTGGCACGCGCACGGGACTGCCGGCAATGCGGGGCCTCGTTTCGGCCGAAGTACGCAAGCCAGAAGTTCTGCTCCAAAGCGTGCGGCGACGAGGGCAAGAGGAGGGACCACGGGCCGAAGCCGGATCTCCGGAAGGTCGAGCGCCCGCCCTACGAAGAGCTGATGGCCGAGATCAGGGCCACCAGCTACCTCGCGGTCGGCCGGAAGTACGGCGTCTCGGACAACGCCGTCCGCAAGTGGGTGCGCTGGTACGAAGAGGCGGCCGAGCGCGAGCGCCGGGCTGCCTAGAGCTGGCTCGTGAAGCTCACGCGGCGCCGGTTCTTGGCGGCGCAGCGGATCGAGCTGCGTACCTCGTCCGCGCTGATCACGTGACAACGCCAGCGCGCACTCGCCTTGACCTTGCAGGCGTCGAGCTCGCGGCAGAGGTCGGAGTTGTCCCAGACCCGCACGGCCCGCAGCGCGGTGCGGCAGGTGGTCTTCGCGACGGTGATGTCATCGATCGCACTCTGGGTGGTGACCGAGTCCGGAAGCTGGCAGCGGGCGGCGGACGCGCTCGAGGCCGGCACGAGCAGCACGGCGGCGGCGAGCGCGGCGAGCGCGACCCGCCTCAGCGGTCCTTCTCCCCCTGCGGGACCCGGCCGGCCTCGGCGCCCGCTTCGGAGGCGGGACCGGTGCCGCTGGGGATGCCGAGCACGCGCATCGCCTTCAGGCCGAGGCCGAGGCGCTCACGCCCGTCGGTCGATCCCACGTCGAGTCCCGAGAGCTCCTTCACACGCTCCAGTCTGTACCGGATCGTGTGGCGGTGGGTGAAGAGTTTTTCCGAGGTCCTCGCGACGTTGCCGTCCGCGTCGAGGAATGACTCGAGCGTGTGCACCAGCTGCGTCTCGTACTGCTCGTCGTAGGCCACGAGCGGCGCCACGGTCTCGTCATGGAAGCGCTGGAGCTCGGTGGGGTCCTCGCTCATCGCCGGCAGCAGCAGGCGGTAGGCACCGGTCTCCTCGAAGGAGATGAGGCTCGTGCCCTGGGAGTGGGCCACGTTCGCGGCGAGCGCCGCCTCGGCGCCCGCGCGGTGAAGATCGGCGGGGTCGGCCGTGGGGCGGCTGCGGGCGATGGTCAGGTGGAAGCCCACGAGGCTCATCTC
>JACCYP010000156.1 GCA_013696425.1 Thermoleophilaceae bacterium | reverse complement strand
CCTACTCCGCCTGGACCGCCGAGCTCACCTACGCCGGCGCCTTCTACATCCAGGCCTACGACGTGAGCGTCGGCACGGTCGGGTTCCTGCTCGCGGGCGGGTCGCTGTGCTTCCTCGTGGGCACGCTCGTGACCGACCGCGTGTCCCGGATCGCCGGGCGCAAGACGATGATCGTCTCCTCCGCCGTGGCGATGGGCGTGATGCTCGCGCTGATCCTGAACGTCACGCCGTCGGTGGCCTTCACCGTCGGGCTCTTCTGCGTGATGGCGGTGTTCGCGGCCTTCCGGTCCACCGGCACGAGCGCGCTCGGCCTGCATCAGCTGCCGGAGCGCTCGGGCAGCATGATGGCCGCGCGCACGACCAGTGCCCAGCTCGGCTACATGCTCGGGGCGCTCGCCGGCGGCGCGATCATCGCCGTGTCGGGCTTCGGCCTGCTCGGCTTCGTTCTCCTCGGCGGGATGCTCGTGTCGGCGGCGCTGCTGGCGCGCGTGCACGACCCCCACGCCGAGCCGGATCCGCCCGGCGCGCCGCGGATGCCCGCCGCGGTTCCTGACTAGAGTCCGCCCTCGGCCGCGTGACTGCGGATGGCCCATGCCGGATGCGGAGCCGCAGGGCGGAACAGTCATCTGATTGCTCTGGCGCGTGCGTACGTGCGCCGATCGACCACCTGAAGATCGCGAAGGGGCCGATCACGGCGTCTGGCACGCTCCCCGGCGACAAGACCGAGCTGCTCGCGCAGCTCGAGGCCGACGGCCGCGTCGAGTTCCCGGTCGAGGTCTCGCTCACGGATGGCAACGGCGTCGAGGTGGCGCGCGTCACCGTGCAGTGGCACCTGCGTAAGAGCTGAACCATCCTGCCCTGACCACCGTGACGGTGGGCTAGGCAGGATCGTGGACGTGCTTCGCGAGGTTTTCGGCGTGGATCTCGCGCTGGCGCACCGTGTCGCGGCCCTTCGGCAGCTCCCTGCGCCCCGCCTCCAGGGCGTCGAGGTAGTCGACGTCCTCGTCGAGGATGCGCAGGGCGTCCTCGCGCGAGTGCGGCGTGCCGTGACCGGGGACCACCGACTCCGCGCGCTCCACGAGCGTTCCGAGCCGCGCGAGGGTCGAGCGGTAGTCGCGTAGCGAGCCGGCAGAGGAGATCCACGGGATCTCCACGTCCGAGAGGTAGTCGCCGGCGCAGAGCACACCGCACCAGGGTGCGAACAGCGCCATGCCGTCCTGGGAGTGCCCGTCGCCGGGATGCAGCTCCATCTCCTCGCCGCCGATCTCGAGCTTGCCGGGCACGGGCAAGGACTGCACCTCGCCGAGGCCCAGCGGCGCCGGGCGGGCCACGTAGTTGCGGGCATCCTCGTCGCGCAGCTCGCGCTGCACCGCGCCGGGCTCTTCGCGGATCCGCAGCATGCTCGACTCGGCCACGCCGATCGGCAGCTTCGGGAACGCTAGCCGGCCGAGCACGTGGTCGTAGTCGGCGTGGGTGGCGAGCAGCCCGACGGGCTCGAAGCCGGCCTGGCCGAGCACCTGCGGAAGCACGTCGAGCTCGTCGGGGAAGTAGGGAGAGTCGACGAGCATCGACTCCCCGCCCGCGCGCAGCGCGGTGGCATTCGTCTGCCACAGCCGGCTCGTGACGACGAGCGCGGACTCGCTGAGCGCTACTACCTGCAGCGGGCGGCCTAGGCGACGCCGAGCAGCTTGGCCGCGTCGCGGAGGGTCTTTACCTCCGCGGTGGGCTTCTTCTGGCCGGACTCGAGCTCCTGCCCGTGGCGGTTCACCCAGATCACGGGCACCTTCTGGCGCAGGGCCTCGGCCACGTCGGTCTCATACCCCGAGCCGATGTGGACCCAATGCTTCTTCTTCGCCTCGATCCGGCGCGCACACTCCTTGAAATGGGCCGGGTCGGGCTTGTAGGAGCGCACCTGCTGTGCGGTCACGACCAGGTCGAAGTCGACGCGAAAATGGCGGCGCGTGGCGCCGAGCAGCTTGTCGTCGATGTTCGAGATGAGCCCGATCTCGAACTTCTTCGCGAAGCGCTCGAGTTGGGCGTTGGTCTCGCGGAAGGCGGGCCAGCGGGGGACGCTGTCGGGCAGGAAGCCCGAGCGCGAGGGCTCGAGGTCCCAGCCCATCTCGGCGGCGGAGCGCACGGCCGTGCGGCGCAGGACCTCGGCGTAGAGCTCGTAGGAACCGCTCTGCACCTCGTGCTGGATCGAGGTGAACAGCGGGAGCATCTGATTCTTGTCGACCGTGTACCCATCCCGGTCCGCCTCGGCCTGGTAGGCGTCATAGGCCCCGCCCTCCCAGTCGATGAGCGTGCCGTAGCAGTCGAATGTGACGAAGCGGACGTCCTTGGGAAGCGGCAAGTGTCTCCTTATTGGATAGGTTTCCCGCCCCCCACGCTCGGTGGCGCACGAAGCGGGCCGGGAATTCTACCTCCCCATGGATCTCCTCGAATATCAGGGAAAGCAGCTCTTCGCCCGCAACGGCGTGCCCGTTCCGGAGGGTTGCCAGGCGGCCACGGTGGAGGCGGCGGCCGATGCCGCTGACGAGCTCGGCTACCCCGTCGTGGTCAAGGCGCAGGTACAGGTGGGCGGCCGCGGCAAGGCCGGAGGCATAAAGCTCGCCAATGACCGGGGCGAGGTCGAGGAGCACGCCGGCGCGATCCTCGGGATGGACATCAAGGGCTTCACCGTGCACGAGCTCTACATCGAGAAGGCCTCCGACATCGCCGAGGAGTACTACGCCGCGATCGTGTTCGACCGCGGCGCCAAGAAGCCGATGGCGATGTTCTCGAAGATGGGCGGGATGGACGTGGAGGCCGTGGCCGAGGAGGACCCCGAGGCCATGCGCACCGTCCACATCGACCCGCTGATCGGCTTCCAGGCCCATCACGGGCGCCGCCTCGCCTACGAGGCCGGGATCGCCACCGACGTGGTCCGCCCCGTCGGCGCCATGCTGGCCAAGCTCTACGACACCTTCGTAGCCGAGGACTGCATGCTCGTCGAGGTAAACCCGCTGCTGATCACCGGGGCGCGCGAGGTGGTGGCCCTCGACGCCAAGGTCACCGTCGACGGCAGCGCGCTCTACCGCCACCCGGACACCGCCGAGTTCCGCAACCTCGGCGACGAGGACCCGCAGGAGCAGATGGCCAAGGAGCGCGGCCTGACCTACGTGAAGCTCGACGGCAACGTCGGAATCCTCGGCAACGGCGCCGGGCTCGTGATGTCCACGCTCGATGTGGTTGCCCAGGCCGGCGGGCGGCCGGCGAACTTCCTCGACGCCGGCGGTGGCTCGAAGGCCGACGCGATCGTGAGCGCGGTCGAGGTGATCCTCTCCGACCCCAAGGTCAGCGCCGTTCTGTTCAACATCTTCGGCGGCATCACCCGCTGCGACGAGGTCGCCAACGGCCTGGTCGAGGCCTTCGGCAAGGTCGACGTGGAGGTGCCCTTCGTCGTGCGCCTCGACGGCACAAACGACGAGGAGGGGCGCAGGATCCTCGCCGACGCGGCGCTCGAGGGCGTGACCGTCGAGAAGACGATGCTCGGCGCCGCCGCGAAGGTGGTCGAACTCGCAGGATGAGCATCCTCGTGGACAACGACACGAAGCTCGTGGTGGCCGGCCTCACCGGCCGCGAGGGCACCTTCCACGGCCTCAACAACAAGAACTACGGCACCGACCTCGTCGCCGGCGTCACGCCCGGCAAGGGCGGCCAGGACGTGGAGGGCACGCCGATCTTCGACACGATGCACGCCGCGGTCGGCGAGACCGGCGCGAACACGGCGATGGTCTTCGTGCCCCCGCCCTTCGCGGCCGACTCGATCCTCGAGGCCGCCGACGCCGGCATCGACCTGATCGTCGCCATCACCGAGGGGATCCCCGTCCACGACATGCTGAGCGTCTACACCCACCTGAAGCGCGGCAGCACGCGCCTCGTGGGCCCGAACTGCCCCGGCATCCTCTCCCCCGGCAAGGCGAACGTCGGCATCATCCCGGCGCACTTCTTCAAGGAGGGGAACGTCGGGCTCGTGTCCCGCTCGGGCACGCTGACCTACCAGATCGGCAACGAGATCGCCCAGAGCGGCTTCGGCAACTCGAGCATCGGCGGCATCGGCGGCGACCCCGTCGGGGGGACCTCGTTCATCGATGCCATCTCGCTCTTCGAGGCCGATCCCGAGACCGAGCTGATCGTGATGTGCGGCGAGATCGGCGGCGACGAGGAGGAGCGCACGGCGGACTACATCGCCGAGAACGTCTCGAAGCCCGTGATCGCCTACATCGCCGGCTTCACCGCCCCGCCCGGCAAGACGATGGGCCACGCCGGCGCCATCGTGTCGGGCTCGAAGGGCACGGCGGCGGCGAAGGCCGAGGCGCTCGAGGCCAAGGGCGTGCGGGTGGGGCGCAACCCCACCGAGGTAGCCGAGATCGCCGTGGAGGCGATCGGCTCGAAGGCCTAGCCCGAGCACCGCTGATCGGCCGGGCTAGAGCTCGCTGGTCGGCAGCCGCAGGACGGTCTCACCCGAGTGGTTCGGGTTGTCGTCCGCGGGCTCGAGCGAGACGTCGATGAACTCGTAGTTGGCGGGGTTCGCCGGCAGCGGAGCGTCGAGCTCGGTCGACTCGCGCGAGAACGAGCCGATCGAGCGGGCGCGGGCGATGTCGTCGTAGAGCCAGATCTCGTAGCGGGCCCCTAGTGGGTCGGGGAGGCCCGCGATGCGCACGTCGAGGCGTTGGCCGCCGCCGGTTAGGCGGGCCGTGCCGCGGCCCTCGCCGATCAGCGAGTCGAAGCGGGCCAGGGGCCCGTCGGGCTGGCCGGCGCCGGTGGTGGTGCGCGCCTGGGTGCTCGTGGCGGTGGCGGGCGTCTCCGTCGCCGTGGTCGAGTCATCGTCGCCGCTGCCGGCGCTGGCAGCGAGCAGCACGATCGCGATCCCCACGAGCAGCAGCGCCACGACGGCGGCGGCGATCCGGCCGGGGGTGAGCGGGGTGTCGGTGGGGCTCTTGAGGGCTTTCGCGGGCTCACGAGCGGGCTGGGCGGCCCGCACGAACGCAGGCTCCGGGTCCGGGTCCGGGTCCGGCTCCGGCGGCAGCGGGTCGCCGCTCCAGCCCTCGGCGGGCAGGTCGACGAGTGCCGCACGGACCTCCGCGGCGTCCTCGGGCCCCTCGCCGCCGATCCCGTAGGTGATCGCGTCGATCACCTCGGCGCGGCGCTCGGATACAGCTCTGGCGTCGGTTCCGAGGAACTCGCCGATCTCCTCGTCGGGCAGCCCGCGGCGCAGCGACAGGTCGAGCAGCGCGCGGCTGCCCGGGTCCAAATCGGCCAGGGCGCCGGCAAGGAGGTCGGGGGTGGCGGCTAGCATGCTCTTCGTATGTTGCCGCCTCGATGGGTCCGGGGCCGGGTGAGGACGCTCATCTTGGCCACGGGAATGCTAGTCGTGCTTCCGGTTTCGGAGGCTGCGGCGGACGCCGACGTCCGGTTCGTCCATGCGGTGCCGGGAGCGCCCGCGGCCTCACTCACAGTGGGGGGCGCAAGCCTGCCCGCGGTCGGATTTGGCTCTGCAACGGGCTATACGGCCGTCGATTCCGGTGATGTGACCCTGCGCCTCGGCTCCGATGGAGACACAATCGCGGACAGCGCGGACACCCTGGCCGACGGCAGCCGCTACACCGTCGTCGCGGCCGGAACCACGCGGTCGCCCGATCTCACCGTGTACCGCGACGGCCGTCCGGCCGGCGGTCAGGCGCGCATCCGCGCCATCGGCGCCGCCTCCGAGCTGGGCGACGTGGACGTGGATCTCGGTGGTGAGACCATCGCCTCGAACCTCGGCTTCGGCGCCGCTTCGGACTACGCGAGCGTCGATCCCGGCTCCTACTCGCTCGAGGCCACGCGCCCCGGTGGCGGCGGCAGCGCCATCGTCTCCCAGCCTGGCGCCGTGGTCGCGGCCGGATCCTCGACCACCGCGGTGCTGCTCGGCTCGGGCGGGGAGCGCACCCGCTTCCTCGTGCTGAACGACTCCACGGTCACGCCGGCCGGCGCTCCGGCCACGGGCCTCGGCGGCCTCACCGGCGAGCAGGGCGCCCCGTGGCTGCTCGCACTCATGGCCGCGCTTCTCGCCGGCGCAGTCGGGGGCGGAGCACACCGGTTCTCCGGCCGCCGCCGTGCAGGCTGAGGCCACCCGCGTGCGCTCACGCGTGGGACTCGCCGCCGCCGTGCTGGTGCCGGCGCTC
>JACCYP010000125.1 GCA_013696425.1 Thermoleophilaceae bacterium | reverse complement strand
CGTCCGGTTCTAGCGCAATCAGGCGACGGTCGCGCGTGGATGCGCGCGGAAGTAGACGTCCTTCAGGCGCTCGCTGGACAGGTGGGTGTAGAGCTGGGTGGTCGAGACGTCGGCGTGGCCGAGCATCTCCTGGACCGAGCGCAGGTCGCATCCGCCCGCCAGCAGATGCGTGGCGAAGGAGTGGCGCAACGTATGCGGGCTCATCTTGTCCTCGAGCCCGGCCGCGACCGCGTGACGGCGGACGATCTTGTAGAGGCCCTGGCGGGTGAGTCCTCCGCCACGGAAGTTCACGAACAGATGGACCTCCTCCCGTGCGCCGACGAGCTTCGGGCGCCCGCGTTGCAGATAGTGCTCGCACGCACGCGTGGCCGTGCGCCCGATGGGCACGACCCGCTCCTTGGAACCCTTGCCGCGTGCGCGCAGCACCCCGGCCTCGAGATCCACGTCGGCCAGCTCGAGCCCGATGGCCTCGGAGGCACGCAGGCCACAGGCGTACATCGTCTCGAGGAGGGCGCGGTCGCGCAGGGCCACCGGCCCGGTGCCCTTCGGGGACTCGAGCAGCTTCACCACCTCGTCGCGGTTCAGGACGCGCGGAAGCTTGCGACCACGCTTCGGTGAGGCGAGCTGCGCGGTGGGGTCGGAATCGCGAAGGCCCTCGCGGCGCAGGTGACGGTAGAAGGAGCGCAGGCACGCGGCCTTGCGGTGGATCGTGGCCGGCGAGGCCGGGCCGCGGCCGTTCCCGGCGGCGAGGTGGGAGAGGAAGTCGCCAACCGCCACCGTGTCGGCTTCCAGGGCGCTCTCGCCCCGCTCCTCGAGGAAGCGCCCAAACTGCAGCAGGTCGCCACGGTAGGCCTCGAGCGTGTTGCGCGACAGGCCGCGCTCGAACTCGAGGTAGCCGAGAAAATCGAGCACCAGGTGCTCGAAGGGGCGCAACCCTGGACTTTGCTCGATCGTGGCCATCCACCACCGGTTTCGGCAGCGGGCGGTGTTACCCCTTGGATTGCCAGCCGGATTGCAGCGCTACCGGCGCTTGCGGCCCAGCGCGCGGATTGTCCGCGTGGCGGCCGGGGAGATGTTCCCGACCTCGTCCTCCATCGTGAAGCGCAGCTTGTAGCGCCCCGCCGAGAGGCGCCCGGCGCGCAGCTTGCCGGAGAACTTGATCGTGTACGTGCCGGCCTTGTCCTTGGTGAAGGAGCGGTTGCCCACCTGCTTCCTGCCCTTGAAGGCGGCGAGCTCCAACCGGCCCTCTTCGTTGGTCGTGAAGGTGACCTTCGTGCCGCGCGGCCCCCTGCAGCGCTTGACCCCCGATGGGCAGAACTTCTTCGGGGTGACGCTCACGTTCGAGAGACGGGGCGGCGTGAAGTCGCCAGGTCCGGCGGCGACGCGTACGCGCCCGGCCACGAGACTCGCGTTGCCGGCCGCGTCCGCGAAGGAGCCGGGGGCACCGATCTGCAGGTAGCCGGCCTCGCCCTCGAGCCAGCCGCCCGCTGTGGTGATCAGGATCTCGGTGCCCCCGCCGTCGACGGATACCGAGCGGATCGCCCGCGGCCTGCTCGCCATCTCCACGGAGAAGTTGCCGGCCTGGACGGTCGCCGGATCGATCGGCTCGGACAGGCGCATCCGGAGCTGGGTGGTGTTGATGGCTCGGACGCTCGTGAGCCCCGGCGAGACGATGTCGTCCGGCACGCTCACCAGCACGAACTCCGAGGTTCCCGCACCGCCGGTTGTGAGGGTGGTGGCCAGAGGCTCGCCGGGAGCGAGCGCAAACGGCGGGACCCGCGAGAACGCGCCTGCGCCCACTCCGAAGCTGTCGCCGAGGGTCGGAGACGCGGAGCTGAAGGGGTTGCCCCGGTAGAGCTCGATCGTGCCCCCGGTCGTGGCCGTGCCGGACAGTGGCAGGCTGCCGTCGGGCTGACGCGGGCCGACTCGTAGCCCGACCGGAGCGCCGGCACCCGCATTCGCGGCGCCTTCGAGTGAAATCGGCTTCAGCCCGTTGCCGAAGAAGATCGTGTTGGTGATCGCGAGGTTGCGGGCCCCTGTGGCCCCGCGCACGCCGTTGCGGGCGTTGCCCGTGATGGTCGAGCCGGCGAAGGTCACGTTGTCGGTGGTCGCCGGCGCGACGCTGGTGACCTCGGCGCCGTCGCCTGGCCCGTTGCGAAGCTGCCCGCGGTCGAAGAAGGTGCCGTCGGCCTGGATCCGCAGGATCGGGTCGCCCGCCGCGCCCCCGCCGGTGCGTACGAAGACGAGTCGCCGCAGCGTCGAGCCGGTGCCGGTCAGCGTGGGCTCCAGCGTCAGCGCAGGGCCCGCTCCGGCCGCCCAGGTGATCGTCGTGTTGCGCTCCTGGCCGATGACGGTGTTCGGCTTCGTGAGCAGGAGCGGGCCGGCCGTGAGCGACAGCGCGGTGATCTGGAAGGTGATCGAGTTGGCGGCCTCGGGGCTTGCGTTCGCGGCGGCGATCGCATCCCGCAGGCTGCAGTTACCGGGCGGAGCGCCGCCATCACAGTCGGTCGGGTCCCCCACGCCCGGGCCGTCGACCGGGTCGTCGACCACGAATGCGGCCGCCATCGCCGAGGTGGGCATCGCGAGGGCGGCGACCAGCGCCGTGAGTATGAGAAGCAGCTTCATGACTTGTACGCCTTGAACCACAACATCCCGATCAGGCTCTTCGAGTCGCTGCACTCGGCGATCGCCTCATCGAGCTCGGACAGGGGGCGACAGAGCACGTTGATGCGCTCGTGCTCCTCCGCCTCCGCCTGGGAGTCAAATAGGTCTGTGGCCATGTAGATCAGGACGCGTTCGTTGGAGAAACCCGGGGAAGTCCAGAAGGTTGCGAGGTGTTCCCAAGTTCGTGCGCCCTTCCCGATCTCCTCGGCGAGCTCGCGCTTGGCCGTATCGAGCGGCTCCTCGCCCTCCTCGTCGAGCTTTCCGGCCGGAAGCTCCACCAGTCGCTGGGCGCCGACGGCCTCGCGCGGCTGGGCCACGAGGTAGAAGCTCTCGCCGTCGTGGGCGAAGACGGCCACCGCCCCGGGGTGCTCCGCGATCTCGCGCTCGGCCTCCTCGCCGTTGTCGTCGAAGCGCACGGTGTCCACGCGGACCTTGAACATCTCCCCGCTCCACGCCTCTTCGGTCTTCGTCCGTTTGAAGGTCATCCCAGCGCCTTTCCGAGTGCCGCACCACCGGCGAGGGCCGCACGGAAGAACAACGGATCCTCCTCCGGCCCCCTCCCCATGGCGCTTGCCGGCAGGCCCGAGTCAATGTAGCCGCGCAGGTCCGCAGCGCCCACGTAGGGGTCGGCCTCGGTCACGGGCCCGAGCAGGAGGTCGAGCACCGTGCGCGTGTGGTGGGAGACGCCGCGATGGCGCTCCCGGGGGTCGCTCTCTGACATCCGCGGCACCACGATCACCTCGCACCCGAGTGCCAGCGCGGCGTGCGCGGAGTCGAGGGCGGCCATGCCGCCGTGCCCGAGGTC
>JACCYP010000110.1 GCA_013696425.1 Thermoleophilaceae bacterium | reverse complement strand
CCTGCGCCGCCACCGCGGCCACGGCCCCGGTGCGCAGGGCCGTGACGGCGCGCACGTCGATCAGGGCGAGCGGCCGGGCATCGCTCGTGGAGGAGACGAGGATCGCGCCCATCACCACCGGCAGCCCGTGCGCGGGGTTGCCCGGAAACGACGAGGCCCATTTCAGGATCGCGAGCCCGCCGCCCTTCGCCGGCATCGCGCGGAAGTCGCCGTCGGGCGCAACGTCGAGATAGACCTTCGGCGGCATCTCCCACTCGCCGTGCGCGTGTCGGATGAACCCGTCGCGCACGAACTCGATCGCCTCGAGCGGCGAGATCGCGGCGATCACGGCATCGTGGTCGTAGACGGGCAGCTCGGACACGGCCTGACCGTATCCTTCAGCGCGATGGGCAAGAACGGAAAGCAGACCCCGCCTCGGCCGCGGATCGAGCTCCAGGGCGGCACCGCCTCGCCCGAGGAGGCGGCGGCCATCGCGGCCGCGATCGAGCAGTTCATCCGCGACACCGCCCCGCCGCCGGTGGCCGAGCAGCGCATTAACCCGTGGGTGCGCGCATCGCTCTACGAGAACGCAAGCATCATGGCCACCTCTGGTGCGCTCGACCCCGACAACGCCAACACCTGGGGCGACGGGGAGCCGTGGGGCCGGTGAGCCGCGTCACGCCCGCCGAGCTCGCCGAGCTCGCCGAGAAGCACGAGATCCAGCTCGTGGACGTCCGCCGCCACGACGAGTGGGACGAGGGCCACATCGAGGGCGCCGTCCACCTTCCACTCGAGACCCTCACCGCAGCCGCCGACATGCTCGCCACAGACCGCCCGATCGTCTTCTACTGCAAGGTCGGCGAGCGCTCGAAGATGGCCGCCGACGCCTTCGCCGCGAGCGGTTTCGACGCGATGGACCTCGAGGGCGGGATCAACGCCTGGAAGGACGCGGGGAAGCCCGTTACGACTCCGGGGAAGTAAAAGCCGGGAAAGCCGACCCGGTTTTGTACTATTAGCCGTTCCCCTCCCTGGACCCCGGCCCCCACAAGGAGAACCTGAGCGCGATGGAGCCCGTCTCCACCCCGAACAAGCCGAAGATCGGCACGATCGACAACCCCGAGGTCTACGAGAACGTCCCGGGCCACGTGATCCCGATCATCGAGCGCGAGTTCGACGACTTCGACACCGAGGCCGGCAAGTTCCTCCGCGGGGAGACCGAGGAGGACGAGTTCATCAAGTTTCGCCTGCGCCAGGGCGTCTACGGACAGCGCCAGGCCGGCGTTCAGATGGTGCGTGTGAAGCTGCCGATGGGCGGCGTGACCCCCGACCAGATGGACGCCTTCGCGGACATGGTCGAGGAGTACGCACCACTCAACAAGGGCCACATCACCACGCGCCAGAACATCCAGGTCCACCACATCCCGCTCGACCAGATGGCGGTCGCCATCCGCGGGCTCTCCGAGGCGAAGCTCTCCTCCCGCGAGGGCTGCGGCAACACCGTGCGCAACGTGACCGCCGATCCGTGGGCCGGGGTCTGCGAGGGCGAGGTCTTCGATCCGACCCCCTACGCCGGCGCCTACGTGCGCTACTTCGTGCGCCATCCGACCACCCAGATGATGCCGCGCAAGGTGAAGACCGCATTCGACGGTACGGCCGAGGATCGCGCCATCACCGGCATCCACGACATCGCCTTCCTCGCGCGCGAGCGCGGCGGCGTGCGCGGGTTCGAGCTGCGAGTGGGCGGCGGCACCTCGATCATGCCGCGCGTCGCGCCGACGATCTATGACTTCGTCGAGGCCGACAACGGCGACTATCTGAAGTACGCCGAGGCCTGCTTCCGCATCTTCGACCGCCAGGACTGGCTGCGCGTGAACCGCGCCCGCGCGCGGATCAAGGTGCTGATCGACAAGATCGGCCCCGAGGCCTTCCGCGAGCAGGTGGAGGAGGAACTCAAGGGCGACTGGGTTGCCGAGCGCGACTTCTCGATCGACCCGATCCTGTTCGAGCACGACGAGGGCGAGCACGCCCCCGCGCCGCCCGCCTCCGCCGGCTCGCCCAACGGCGACAACCGAGAGTTCGACGCCTGGGTGGACTCCAACGTGACACCCCAGAAGCAGGACGGGTTCTCCTCGGCGCAGGTCACCGTCGCGCGCGGCGACCTCACCCCCGAGCAGTTCCGCGGCCTCGGCCAGATCATGCGCGACTTCTGCGGCGGCTACGCCCGCACGACCGTGCACCAGAACCTCGTGCTGCGCTGGATCCGCGAGGAGGCGCTCTACGACGTGTGGAGCCGCCTCGGCGAGCTCGATCTGGGCGAGTCGGGGGTCGACCAGATCACCGACGTCGTCTCCTGCCCCGGCACGGACTCGTGCAAGCTCGGCATCACGAGCTCCATGGGCCTCAACGCCGCGGTACGCGAGAAGCTCGCCGAGATGCAGATCGAGGACGAGCTCACGAAGAGGGTGCACATCAAGATGTCCGGCTGCCCCAACGGCTGCAGCCAGCACCACATCGCGAACATCGGCTTCTACGGCGCCTCGATCAAGGTCGGGGACAAGACGATCCCGGCCTACGTGGCCCACGTCGGGGGCAACTTCGAGGGCGGGTCGGTGGTGATGGGCGAGCGGCTGAAGATCCGCCTGCCCGCCAAGCGCATCCCCGAGGCCATCGAGCGGTGGCTGCGCATGTACGAGCGCGATCGCACCGAGGGCGAGGAGTGGAACGACTTCTACGCGCGCGTGGGCCGCGAGACCTTCGAGGCCGAGGCTAAGGACCTCTCCCTGCCGGTCGAGTTCAACGTGGAGAACATGAGCACGTTCATCGACTGGTCGAAGGACGTGCCCTTCGTCGTCGAGCGTGGTGAGGGCGAGTGCGCGGTCTGACCCAGACCGCCGAGGACGTCGTGGCAGAGGCGCTCGAGCGCTTCCATCCCTCCCTGGCCCTCGCCTGCTCCTTCCAGAAGGAGGAGACGGTCCTGCTCGACATCCTGCTGCGCGCGGAGCCGAAGGCGCGTGTGTTCACGATCGACACCGGCGTGCTCTTCGACGAGACACGCGACACCTGGCGCGCGGTCGAGCAGCGCTATGGGGTGAAGGTCGAGGTCTACGACGCGCTGTCCCCCGACGGGCGCCCCTGGACCGGCCCCGAGAACTGCTGCTCGGCGCAGAAGATCGCCGCGCTCGAGCAGGCACTCGACGGGCTCGACGCCTGGATGACCGGCCTGCGCAAGGAGCAGGCGCCGACGCGTACCGACATCGAGCCGATCGGCTGGGACGAGCGCAACGGCCTCTGGCGCGCAGCGCCGCTGGCCGACTGGACCGAGAAGGAGATCTGGGGCTACATCGCGGAACACGATCTTCCCCACAACTCTCTCCACGACCAGGGCTACGCCTCGATCGGCTGCGCGCCCTGCACACTTCCCGGCAGCGGCCGTGAGGGCCGGTGGGCGGGCTCGGACAAGACCGAGTGCGGACTGCACGGCGACGCCTGAGTTCATGGACCCGCTGGTCATTGCCTTCGGCCTCGGGGTTGGCGTGCTCATCGGGCTGACCGGCATCGGAGGCGGCTCGCTGATGACGCCGCTGCTCGTGATCTTCGCGGGCGTCCAGCCGGTGGTGGCGATCGGGACCGACCTTGCCTACGGCGCCATCACGAAGACCGTCGGCGGCTGGCGGCATTTTCGCAAGGGCACGGTTGACGTCGGCGTCTCGATCTGGCTCGCCGTGGGCAGCCTCCCGGGCGCGCTCGTGGGCGTCTTCACCGTCGACCGCCTGCAGGAGTCGGTCACCAACTTCGACTCGGTCCTGCTCTACGGCATCGCGATCGCCCTGCTGATCGTCTCTGTCACCGTCTTCTTCCGTGCGCTCTTTCTGCAGAAGCTCGTGGCCCGCGAGCGCCATACGGTCGAGCTAACGCGCGGTACGAAGGTGGCGGCGGTCGCCATCGGGAGCGTGCTCGGCTTCATCCTCGGCATGACCTCGGTGGGCAGCGGGGCACTCATAGGCCTCGCCCTGATCCTCGTGTTCCGCCTCACCCCCCACCGCGTGGTGGGCACCGACGTATTCCACGCCGCCCTTCTGCTGTGGGTCGCGGGACTTGCGAGCTGGGCCACCGGCAACGTCGACTTCGTGCTGATGGGCAACATCCTGCTCGGCTCGGTGCCGGGAGTGGTGATCGGCACCGCGCTGATCACGAAGGTCTCTCCCGGTGCACTGCGTCCCGCCCTCGGCTGCGTGCTGCTCGGCTCCGCCCTCGGGGTCCTGTCGAAGGCGGGGGTCGAGGTGCCGGCGCCGGTGATCATCGGCGCGCCCATCTTGATGGGGCTGACCGCCTGGCTCATCGTGCGCCGCCGCGCCGGACTGCCGGCCCTCACGGCGCCCGCTCCGGAGGGCTCCGGATGAACTACAAGCTCGACGAGCTGCGCCAGCTCGAGGCCGAGGGCATCCACATCATGCGCGAGGTGGCCGCCGAGCTCGAGCGGCCGGTGCTGCTGTTCTCCGGCGGGAAGGACTCGATCGTGCTCCTGCGCCTGGCCGAGAAGGCCTTCCGCCCCGGGCGCTTCCCGTTCCCGCTCATGCACATCGACACGGGCCACAACTTCCCGGAGGTCATCGACTACCGCGACCGGCGTGTGGCGGAGCTCGGGGAGGAGCTGATCGTGGCGTCGGTGCAGGAGTCGATCGACCAGGGCCGGGTGAAGGAGGAGACCGGACCGCGCGCCTCGCGCAACCAGCTCCAGACCACAACCCTGCTCGACGGGATCGAGAAGCACGGCTTCGACGCCGCGTTCGGCGGCGCGCGCCGCGACGAGGAGCGCGCCCGTGCGAAGGAGCGCATCTTCTCCTTCCGCGACGACTTCGGCCAGTGGGATCCCAAGGAACAGCGGCCCGAGCTGTGGAACATCTACAACGGCCGCGTGCGCAAGGGCGAGCACGTGCGCGTGTTCCCGATCTCGAACTGGACCGAGCTCGACGTGTGGAGCTACATCCAGGCCGAGGAGCTCGAGGTGCCCTCGATCTACTTCGCGCACGAGCGCGAGGTGTTCCGCCGTGACGGGATGCTGCTCGCCGCCTCGGACTTCGTCGCGCTCCAGGAGGGCGAGAAGACCTTCACCGCGTCCGTGCGCTACCGGACGGTGGGCGACATGGCGGTGACGGGGGGCGTCGAGTCGACCGCGGCGAGCATCGACGAGGTGGTGGGCGAGATCGCCGCCACGCGCATCACCGAGCGCGGCGAGACGCGCGCCGACGACCGCGCCTCCGAGGCCGCCATGGAGGACCGCAAGCGTGTCGGCTACTTCTAACGGGCACGGGGCCGCCAACCCCGAGGCCGGCGCACCGGATCTTCTGCGCCTCGCCACCGCCGGCTCGGTGGACGACGGCAAGTCGACCCTGATCGGGCGGTTGCTGTTCGACTCCAAGCTCGTGTTCGAGGACCAGCTCGAGCACGTGACCGAGACAAGCAAGCGCCGCGGCGACGGGTACGTGAACCTCGCGCTCCTGACCGACGGCCTGCGCGCCGAGCGCGAGCAGGGCATCACGATCGACGTCGCCTACCGCTACTTCGCGACGCCGAAGCGGCGGTTCATCATCGCCGACACCCCGGGCCACGAGCAGTACACGCGCAACATGGTCACCGGCGCGTCCACGGCCGACCTGTCGGTGGTCCTGATCGACGCGCGCAACGGTGTGACCTCGCAGTCGCGCCGCCACGCCTCGATCTCCTCGCTGCTCGGCATCCACCACCTGGTGGTGTGCGTGAACAAGATGGACCTCGTGGACTGGGACGAGTCGGTGTTCAAGAGCGTGAAGGCCGACTTCCAGAACGTTGCGGAGAAGCTCGAGGTGCCGGACATCACCTTCATCCCGATCTCGGCCCTCAACGGTGACAACGTGGTCGACCTCTCCGAGGCCGCGCCCTGGTACCCCGGCCCGGCGTTGCTCGACCACCTCGAGCGCGTGGACGTCTCGCGCGACCGCAACCTCGTGGACGGCCGCTTCCCGGTCCAGTACGTGATCCGGCCGATGTCCGACTCCCATCACGACTACCGCGGCTACGCGGGTCAGGTTGCGAGCGGCGTGTTCAGGCCGGGCGAGGAGGTGGTGGTGCTCCCGTCGGGCAAACGCACCCACATCGCGGCCATCGACACCTTCGACGGCGAGGCCAAGGCCGCATTCCCCCCGATGTCGGTCACGCTCCTGCTCGAGGACGACGTCGCCGTCTCGCGCGGCGACATGATCGCCCACGCCGACGCCGCCCCCGAGGCCACGCGCGCGCTGCGGGCCACCGTGTGCTGGATGGACGACGCCCCGCTTCGCGCGGGCGCGAAGCTCGCGGTGAAGCTCGCCACCAAGTCCGTGCGCGCCGTGGTCGAGGACGTGTGCTGCCGGCTCGACGTCGAGACACTCGACCACGACGACGACGCGGACGAGCTCGGCCTGAACGACATGGGCACGGTCGAGCTGCGCCTATCGAGCCCGCTGGTGGCGGATCCCTACGTGACGAACCGCGGCACGGGCAGCTTCATCCTCATCGACGAGAGCACCAATCACACCGTCGGCGCCGGCATGGTGGCCTGAGGCGAGAGGCTTCGGGCGTGTGAACCTGGTGAAGGCCGCGGGCTAGGTCGCTCCAGACAGGATGAGCAGGACCGATGGGCGCCTACGGGCGCCCATCGTCGTTGTACCCTCGCTGGAGTGACGCGTTTCGCAGCCCTCCTGCTCCTGCTGATCCCCGCGAGTGCCTACGGCGCGGCAGGCGGAGGCTCCTCCGGCTTCGGCGGCGGCGGCGGTGGTGGTGGAGGCGGCTTCAGCGGCGGCGGCGGCTCGAGCGGCGGTGGCTTCGGTGGCAGCGGCAGCGGCGGCACGAGTGGCCCGTGGTGGGTGTTCCCGCTGATCATCGGGGCCATCGTGATCTTCGTCTTCGGCGCCGGCTTCGTGGCGTCGATGAAGTACCGCGCCCGCAAGCGCGCCCGCGTGGCGACGGTCCGCCACCACGCGGCCGAGGCCGCCGAGGACGACGCCGCGTTCGATCACGCGCACGTGAGCGACACGGCATCCCAGCTCTTCGAGGAGTGCCAGGTGGCGTGGGACGCCCGCGACCACGAGAAGCTCCAGCACCTCGTGTCGCCCGAGATCTGGAAGGAATGGAAGCTCCGGCTCGACGACTTCGCCTCGAAGGGCTGGCACAACCGCGTGAAGGTCACCTCGGATCCGCAGGTCGAGTACGTAGGCCTGATCAACCGCACCGCCGACCGCGAGGACCGCGCGGTGGTGCGGATCGAGGCGACCCTCGACGACTGGGTGGTGGACAGGAACGGTCACGCGCTCATGAAGTCGGGCGACACCGACCGCTCGACCACGCTGTGCGAGTACTGGACGCTCGCCAAGCGAGAGGACGGCTCCTGGTATGTCCACTCGACCGAGCAGCAGGCCGAGGGCGACCACCACCTCGAGGGCGAGATCGTCGCCCGCCCCGACGCCGACGAGCAGAAGCTGCGCGGCGACTCCGTGATGGAGCTCGCGGCATCGGACAAGCCGCTCGAGGGGTTCAAGACCGCCGACCTGATCGACTTCGACTTCGATGGCGATGCCCGCGCGCAGGCGCTCGACCTCTCCCTCGCCGACCCCCGCTTCGGGCCCGACGTGCTCGAGACCGCCGTGCGCCGCGCGGTGGCGGCGTGGTCGGAGGCGGTCGACGGAGAGGACGCGCCGCTCGAGGCGCTCGCGAGCGCCGCGGCCGTGACCGAGCTGCTCTACCCCGGCGACGACTCACATGCGCGACGCCTCGTGGTGCGCGGCCCGCGGGTCGACCAGGTCAGGATCGCGGCGATCGACGGCAATGCCGACCCGGCCGAGATGGCCGTCGACGTGACGGTCACCGGCCGGCGCTACATCCAGGACCGGGCCACGGCAGCCGTGCTCGCCGGCAGCCAGGACTCGGAGACCACATTCACCGAGCGCTGGACGCTCTCGCTGTCCGGCCCGGACGCGAACCCCTGGCAGCTCGCCGCGGCGCGGGCACCCGCCGCCCAGTAGCAACGCATCAATGGCGGCCGGAGGCCGCCATGACCAACCAGACGCGGGCATGGATGCCCGCGGAGCTATTCTCCCGCCCCGATGTTCTCCAAGGTCCTGGTCGCAAATCGCGGTGAGATCGCGATCCGAATCATGCGCGCGCTCGAAGAGCTCGGCGTCGGATCCGTGGCCGTGTACTCAGAGCCCGATCGCGACGCCCCGTTCGTGCGCCGCGCCGACGAGGCCTTCCTGCTCGGCCCCGGCCCAGCGGCCGAAAGCTACCTGAACGTCGAGAAGATCCTCGCCGTCGTCAAGGAGTCCGGGGCCGAGGCCGTGCACCCCGGCTACGGCTTCCTCGCCGAGAACGCCCCCTTCGCCCGCGCGTGCCAGGAGGCCGGCGTCGTGTTCATCGGGCCGCCCGCCGACGCGATCGACGCGATGGGCTCGAAGACACGCGCCCGCGAGCTCATGAAGGAGGCCGGCGTGCCGATCGTGCCGGGCACCACGGAGCCGGTGGACACTGTGGAGGA
>JACCYP010000053.1 GCA_013696425.1 Thermoleophilaceae bacterium | reverse complement strand
TCTGCGGCATCTGTGGCGACAACCACTGCACGACGTCGGTCCTGTGCCAGAACATGGCCTATCGCAGCTATCCGCCCGTGCTCGGCAACTGCGCCTACAACCTCGCCGAGCAGGCGGACTACATGTTCGACCACGCGATCTTCAACGACTGCATGGCGAACGTGGACTTCTGCGAGCAGATGGTCAAGGACACGAACCCGAGCGTCCTGGCGAAGGCGGAGAACACCACCGCCCCGCACTGCGACATCCACGGCTACAAGACGATCGCCGACATTATGCGGGCGCTGAACCCGTTCACCGGCGACTTCTATCTGGAGACGCTGCACGTCGCGCGCTACACGCGTGAGATGTACTGCCTCTTCGGTGGCCGCCACACCCACCCCTCGACGATCATGCCGGGCGGCGTGAGCGCCGACATCACGCACCAGACGTGCACGGACTACTACGTGCGCCTCATGCGCTACATGGACTACGTGAAGCGCAGCGTGCCGATGCACGACGACCTCTACGACTTCTGGCTGGAGGCGCTGCCGGGCTATGACCAGGTCGGCTTCCGCGAGACCAACCTGGTCTGCTGGGGCGCCTTCGACGACCCGGAGTACGTCGACTACGACTACAAGACGATGAGCGACTGGGGCGAGAAGCGGATGGTCACGCCCGGGATCGCGATCAACGGCGAGCTCGTGACCACCGACCTCGTCGAGATCAACCTGATGATCCGGATCCTGCTCGGGTCGTCGTACTTCGACGGGTGGGAGAACGAGCGCAAGTTCGTGGACAAGGACCCGCTCGGCAACGAGGTGTCCATGGACCACCCGTGGAACAAGACGACCCTCCCGAAGCCGCAGAAGCGCGACTTCACGGACAAGTACTCCTGGGTCACCTCACCGCGGATCTACGACAAGCGCACCGACACGCACGTGTGCTGCGACACCGGTGGCGGCCCGTTCGCGCGCCAGTGGGTGACGGCGAAGGCCGGCAAGGTGAAGCTCGGGGACTACCTCGAGGCCACCGGCCACTCGATCAAGATGGTGCTCCCGAAGGGCGCGAACCTGCCCGCGACGGAGCTCGAGTGGCATGTGCCGGCGAAGTCGAACGCCATCGAACGCGACCGCGCCCGCACCTACCACCAGGCCTACTCGGCGCTGGTGGGCCTCTACTGCCTCGAGAAGGCGATGGGCGAGCTGCGCGCCGGCCGCACGAAGTCGTGGAACGACTTCAAGGTGCCGGAGGAGGCCGTGAGCGTGGGCTTCCACGAGGCGGCTCGCGGCGTGATCAGCCACCACATGGTGATCGAGGGCGGCAAGGTGGCCAACTACCAGCCGTTCCCGCCCACCCCCTGGAACGGCAGCGTGCGCG
Organism: Thermoleophilaceae bacterium; assembly: GCA_013696425.1. GTDB lineage: Bacteria > Actinomycetota > Thermoleophilia > Solirubrobacterales > Thermoleophilaceae > JACCYP01. The sequence goes on along the minus strand of JACCYP010000053.1, from coordinate 1,133 downwards.
ACAAGTTCGGAACTCCCGGCCCCTACGAGGACGCGGTGCAGAACACGCCGATCTTCGAGGAGAACGGCCCGGAGAACTTCAAGGGCGTGGACATCATGCGGGCGGTGCGGAGCTTCGATCCGTGCCTGCCGTGTGGCGTCCACATGTACGGGGGTGGGCACGTGAAGAAGGTGATGCACACGCCCACCGCGCTCTCGTAAGGGCGGTTGATGGCGGCTGAGAAGCAGGTCACCGTGCTGGATCTGATGGCGCAGGCCTCGGCGAGCACGCCGGGGCCGGGCGCCACCATGCCGGCGGCGCAGGCTCCACCGCCGGACGAAGGCCTCGTCGAGCGGGTCGAGCGGCTCACCGCCGCGGTCGAGCAGATCCCCGACCCCCGCGCGCGTGCCGTGGCGGAGGAGCTGTTCGGCGCGGTGCTCGAGCTCTATGGCGAGGGCCTCGAGCGCGTTATGGAGCTCGTGGACGAGCACACGGCTCGCGCGATGGCGGGTGACGGCGCAATCGCCAGTCTGCTGCTCATCCACGACCTGTATCCGGTGTCGCTGGAGGAGCGCGTGCTCGAAGCGCTCGAGGGCGTGCGGCCCTACATGGAGTCCCACGGCGGCGGCGTCGAGCTGCTCTCGCTCGAGGATGGTGTGGCGCGCCTGCGTCTCGAAGGCAGCTGCAAGGGCTGCCCGGCATCGTCGGCCACGCTCGAGCTCGCGATCGAGAAGGCGCTCGAGGAAGCGGCGCCCGACCTGCTCGGGCTCGAGGTCGAAGGCGTGACGAAGCCCCCTGAGGGTCCGATCGTCCCGGGGGTTCCTCTCCCGCTCGCGCCGGTGCCCGACTGGACCGAGGTCGCCGGCCTCGCCCAGCTGCCGGCCGGCGCCCACACCGCCGTGAAGGTGGAGGACCGCGACCTGTTCGTGGCGAACGTGGACGGCACCCTGCTCGCCTACTCCGACCTGTGCCCGTCGTGCGGCTCCGCGCTCGCGGGCGGCGAGGTGGCCGGCGGCATTCTCGGCTGCCCCTCCTGCGCGGTCACCTACGACCTGCCGCGCGCGGGCCGCGCGGTGGGCCGCGACGACCTTCAGCTCGGACCTGTCCCGCTCCTGCGCGAGGGTCCGGCCACGGTCAGGGTCGCGCTGCGTTGA
>JACCYP010000043.1 GCA_013696425.1 Thermoleophilaceae bacterium | reverse complement strand
CCACGACGCCGACCGGCTCGGGCGGCCGCGCCGGAAGTGCGGTCCGTGTACGTATCGCCCGCGTACAGCGCCGCGCCCTGCGCCGCGGCCTGCGGGTGCGCTGCCGCGCCGCCGGCGCCGGAAGGTGCACCGTCATCGCGCGCGCACGCGGGAAGGTTGTCGCGAGGGGGTCCCGCAAGGTCAAGGTGGGCCGCGAGGTGACGGTGGTCGCGAAGCTCACCGCGGTGGCGCGCAGGGCGCTGCGCAAGAATGGGCGCCTACGCGTGAAGGTCACGGTGCGGGCGCCCGGCGCCGGTCCCGTGAAGAAGTCCGTCCTCCTCCGCCCCTGACGGCGCGGCGAAACGTGCGGGCGCATCTTTCGACAGTTGGACAAAGCAACCCGGGCCAAGTCTTGAGAGCCTGTTTCACGGTACGGCCCAAGGACCTAGGAGAAACCGCCCCCTCATGACCAGGATTCGCCAGACCAACGTGACAGCCGCCACCTGGAGCCCCAACGGAGGGGCCCTCGGCACGGTGGACCTGACAGAGCCGGGGAACAACCCGTTCGGCTCGAACGTCTTCGACCTCGACTCGCAGCGCCAGCGGCTGCCGAAGGACGTCTTCAAGAAGCTCCAGCGCACGCTCGAGCAGGGCGAGGCGCTCGATCCCTCGCTCGCCGACTCGGTCGCGCTCGCCATGAAGGAGTGGGCCCTCGAGCGGGGTGCCACGCACTACACGCACATGTTCCAGCCGCTCACCGGCTCGACGGCGGAGAAGCACGACTCGTTCTTCTCGCCGTCCTCGGAGGGCTGGCTCGCGTCGTTCTCCGGCAGCGAGCTGATCCAGGGCGAGCCGGACGCGTCCTCGTTCCCGACCGGCGGCATCCGTGCGACCTTCGAGGCGCGTGGGTACACGGCCTGGGACCCCACGAGCCCCGCGTTCCTGCTCGAGAACCCGAACGGAACGCTGCTCTGCATCCCGACGGCGTTCGCGTCGTGGACGGGCGAGGCGCTCGACGGCAAGATCCCGCTGCTGCGCTCCATGGACGCGCTGTCCAAGGCGGCCGTCCGCGCGGTGAAGCTGCTCGGCGACACCGAGACCGAGCGGGTGTTCACCACCGTCGGCCCGGAGCAGGAGTACTTCCTGATCGACGAGCAGTACTACTACTCGCGCCCGGACCTCTACACCACCGGCCGCACGCTCTTCGGTGCCAAGCCGCCCAAGGGCCACGAGCTCGACGACCACTACTTCGGGTCGATCCCGGAGCGAGTGCTCGCGTTCATGATGGAGTCCGAGCTCGAGCTCGCGAAGCTCGGGGTGCCGATCAAGACGAGGCACAACGAGGTGGCCCCCGGCCAGTACGAGCTCGCGCCGATCTTCGAGAACTCGAACGTCGGCTCCGACCATCAGCAGCTCACGATGCAGCTGATGCAGAAGATCGCCCGCAAGTACGGGCTCGTCTGCCTATTGCACGAGAAGCCCTTCGCCGGCGTGAACGGCTCGGGCAAGCACAACAACTGGTCCATGGGCACCGACACGGGCGCGAACCTGCTCGAACCGGGCGACACCCCGGCCGACAACATCTCGTTCCTGTTCTTCTGTGCCGCCGTGATCCAGGCGGTGAACAAGCACCAGGGCCTGCTTCGCGCCAGCGTTGCGAACATCGGCCAGGACCACCGCCTGGGTGCCAACGAGGCCCCGCCTGCGATCATCTCGATCTTCCTGGGCGGCGAGCTCGACAAGGTGTTCGAGGCGATCGCCTCGGGCGTGGGCGATCCGCATACGCCGGGCTCCTTCCTCGGCCTGGGCACGCCGGTGCTGCCGCCGCTGCCGATGCACGGCGGCGACCGCAACCGCACCTCGCCGTTTGCCTTCACCGGGAACAAGTTCGAGTTCCGCGCACTCGGGTCGAGCATGTCGCTCGCATTCCCGAACACCGTGCTGAACACGATCGTGGCGGAGGCGGTCGACGAGATGGCCGCCTCGCTGGAGGAGGCCGGCGGCGGCGACGAGGCAGTGATCAAGGTCGTCCGCGACGCCTACGCGGGCCACAAACGCGTGTGCTTCGACGGCGACAACTACGCCGAGGAATGGCACACCGAGGCCGAGGCGCGCGGCCTGTACAACCTGAGCTCGACGGTCGACGCGCTGCCCTGGCTCATCCACGAGCAGACCGTCGAGGTCATGGGCAAGTACGGCGTGCTGTCC
>JACCYP010000345.1 GCA_013696425.1 Thermoleophilaceae bacterium | reverse complement strand
GGCCGTGGCGGTCCCGGCGGCGGCGGAGGTCGTGGTGGCGGCGGAGGCCGTGGCGGTCCCGGTGGCGGCGGTGGCGGGCGTGGTCCTGGCGGCGGCGGAGGCCCTCGCGGCGGCGGAGGCGGTCGCTAGAAATGCTTTCCCCGAAGCGCACGAAGCACCGCAAGCAGCATCGCGGCCGCATGGCCGGGCTCTCGCGCGGAGGAACGCGCGTCGAGTTCGGCGAGTACGGGCTGAAGGCGATCGAGCGCGGCTGGATCACCAACCGCCAGATCGAGGCCGCCCGAATCGCGATGACGCGCCGGATCAAGCGTGGCGGCAAGGTCTGGATCAACATCTTCCCGGACAAGCCCGTGACCCAGAAGCCGGCGGAGACGCGCATGGGCTCGGGCAAGGGCAACCCCGAGGGTTGGGTGGCCGTGGTGAAGCCCGGACGCGTGATGTTCGAGCTCTCCGGCGTGCCGGAGGACTTGGCCCGCGAGGCCATGGAACTGGCCGGCCACAAGCTCCCGATCAAGACCAAGTTCGTGGTCCGTGAAGGGGCAGAAGCTTAAATGAGCAAGGCGAGCGAAGTGCAGAACCTCGAGGATCCGCAGCTCGTGGAGTTCGTGGGCCGTGCGCGCCAGGAGCTGTTCAACCTCCGCTTCCAGCACGCCACCGGCCAGCTGGAGAACACGGCACGGCTCAAGCAGACAAAGAAGGACCTCGCGCGTGGATTGACCGTCGCCCGGCAACGCGGCATCGACACCGAGGTCGAGTTCAGAAGGCAGCAGAAGGCGAAGGCATGATCGAAGAGCCAGAGAACAACCAGAACGAAGAGACTCCCGAGGCGCCCGAAGAGGCTGCCGCGGAGGCCCCTGTCGAGGGCGCTCCCGAGGCTGACGCCCCCGAGGCCGAGGCACCCGCCGAGGAGGCGCCCGCGGCCGAGGAAGCCCCCGCAGAGGAGGCACCCGCAGAGGAGGCCCCGGCCGAGGAGGCTCCTGCGCCTGCCGCCGACGCCGAGCCCGTGGAGCAGATTTCCCGCAAGGAGCTGCGCAAGCGCCAGCGCTCGACCCATTCGGGCGAGGCGCGCGCGCCTCGCACCCAGGAGGAGCGGATCACCGAGCGCCAGGCCCTGCGGGCCAAGAAGGCCGCCGAGCGCAGCCGCTGGCGCGAGGGCCAGAAGAAGAAGCGTGCCGCGCGCGGGCCCAAGGAAGTGGCTCCGGCGCCCGCCTCCGAGCACGGTCCCGGCCGCCCTCGGGTCCGCCAGGGCGTCGTCGTCTCCGACAAGGCCGACAAGACCATCACGGTGCGGATCGACACCGCCCGCCGCCACCGGATGTACAAGAAGATCGTTCGCAGCAGCTCGACGCTGCACGCCCACGACGAGGCAAACGACGCGAACGCCGGCGACACGGTGCGTGTGATCGAGAGCCGCCCGATGTCGCGCACCAAGCGCTGGCGGCTCGTGGAAGTGGTGGAGCGCGCCCGATGATCCAGGCGGAGACACGCCTGAAGGTTGCCGACAATACCGGCGCCCGCGAGCTGCTCTGCATCCGCGTCCGCGGCGGCTCACACCGCCGCTACGCCGGGGTCGGCGATGTGATCGTCGGCACCGTGAAGGCGGCCACTCCCCAGGGTGCGGTCAAGAAGGGCGAGGTCGTGACCGCGGTGGTCGTCCGCACGCGCAAGGAGTTCGGGCGCGACGACGGCACCTACATCCAGTTCGACGAGAACGCGGCCGTGATCCTCGACGGGGCCAACAACCCGCGCGGCACCCGCATCTTCGGGCCCGTGGCCCGCGAGCTGCGCGACAGGAACTTCATGAAGATCGTCTCGCTCGCCCCGGAGGTGCTCTAAGCCATGGCCCGCTCACCCAGGATCCGCAGCGAGGACCAGGTCCGGATCATCTCCGGCAAGGACCGGGGCAAGACCGGCCGCGTGCTCCGCGTGGATCCGAAGAAGGACAAGGTCTTCGTCGAGGGCATGAACATCCAGAAGCGCCACGCCCAGCCGCGCACCCAGCAGCAACAGCGGCAGGCGCAGGAGGGCGGCGGCGTGATCGAGCGCGAGGGCCCGATCCACATCTCCAACGTCCAGCTGATCGACCCCAAGTCGGGCGATCCCACGCGCGTGGGCATCACCCGCGAGGGCGGCAAGCGCGTCCGCGTGGCGCGGCGCAACGGAAACCAGATCGACTAGAGACCATGGCCCTCACCGAAGCAAAGCTGAAGCCGCGTCTGAAGACGCGCTACGAGGACGAGATCCGCCCGGCACTGATCGAGCGGTTCAAGTACTCGAACTACATGCAGGCCCCGCGCGTCCAGAAGATCACGCTGAACATGGGCGTCGGCGACGCGAAGCAGGACTCGAAGATGCTTGACGCAGCCCTCGAGCAGCTCGGCACGATCGCCGGCCAGCAGCCGAACGTCCGCCGCGCGCGCAAGTCGATCGCGCAGTTCAAGGTGCGCGAGGAGATGCCCGTGGGCGTCGCCGTCACCCTGCGTGACGCTCGCATGTACGAGTTCCTCGACCGCCTGATGTCGATCGCGATCCCGCGTATCCGCGACTTCCGCGGCCTCAAGGCCGGTGCCTTCGACGGGCGCGGCAACTACTCCATCGGTGTCAAGGAGCAGATCATCTTCCCCGAGATCGACTACGACGCGATCGACCAGGTGCGCGGTCTCGACGTGGTCATCACAACCTCCGCCCAGACCGACGAGGAGGCATTTGCGCTGCTCGAGCTGTTTGGCATGCCGTTCACCCGTGAGGGTCGTCCGGGTGCCGCGGCGGATGCCGAGGCCGAGGCCGAGGCTGCCAGGCTCGAGGAGGAGCGCAAGGCTCGCGCCGAGGCCGAGCAGGCCGCGCTGGAGCAGTTGAAGGAAGAGAACCCAGAGGCCTACGAGAAGCCAGAGAAGCCCGAAGAGGACGCTGAGGGCGACGAGGCCGCGGCCGGCGAGGCCGACGGCGCGCCCCAAGGAAAGGACGAGCAGTAGATGGCCAAGACTTCCCAGTGGGTGCGCCAGCAGCGCACCCCCAAGTACAAGACCCGCGGTTACAACCGCTGCAAGCGCTGCGGTCGCCCGCGTGCCTACTTCCGCAAGTTCGGCATCTGCCGGATCTGCCTGCGGGAGCTCCAGCACGAGGGCAACATTCCCGGCATGACCAAGTCAAGTTGGTAGAGGTACTCCGATGTCCATGACCGATCCGATCGCCGACTTCCTCACCCGCATCCGCAACGCGATGCGGGCCGACCGGCTGATCGCAGACATCCCGCACTCCTCCTTCAAGGTGGAGATTGCGCGCGTGCTCAAGGAGCAGGGCTACATCGACGGCTATTCGATCGAGCCCGCGCCCGTGGGCCAGCTCATCCGCATCGAGCTCCGCTTCACCGAGGACCGCCGGCCGGTGATCACCGGCATCGAGCGCGTCTCGCGCCCGGGCCGCCGGACCTACGTGAACCACGACGACATCCCCAAGGTGCTCGGAGGAATGGGCACCGCCATCATCTCGACCTCGAGCGGCGTGATGACCGGTCACGAGGCCCGCAAGGCGGGCGTCGGCGGCGAGGTCGTGGCGCACGTCTGGTAACCCCTGTCGTCTCATGTCCCGCATCGGAAAACAGCCAATCGCAGTGCCTGAGGGGGTCTCCATCTCGGTGGAGCCCGACCTCGTGCGCGTGAACGGCCCCAAGGGCGAGCTCACCGAGCGGGTGAGCCGCGACATGACGGTCGAGGAGACCGACGGCACCGTGACCGTCGCGCGCCCGACCAATCGCGGCGAGCACCGCGCCCTGCACGGCCTCACCCGGTCGCTCATCGCGAACATGGTCACCGGCGTCACCGACGGCTACGAGAAGCGCCTCGAGATTCAGGGCGTCGGCTACCGCGCCGCCCTCAAGGGCAAGAACATCGACCTCTCCGTGGGCTACTCCCACCAGGTCACCATCGAGGCCCCCGACGGCATCGAGTTCGAGGTACCCCAGCCCACCCAGGTGATCGTGCGGGGGATCTCCAAGCAGGTCGTCGGGGAGACGGCCGCGCGCATCCGCAAGGTGCGCCCGCCGGAGCCCTACAAGGGCAAGGGCATCCGCTACGAGGGCGAGTACGTGATGCGCAAGGTCGGGAAGAGGGCGTAGCGATGGCCGTCAAGACCAGCCGCACCTCGCGCCTACGCCGCCGCCGCCGCGTCCGCGCCAAGATCCGCGGCAGCGCCGCGCGCCCGCGTGTGTCCATCTTCCGCTCCAACAGGGGCCTCGCGGCCCAGCTCATCGACGACGATTCGGGTAAGACCCTCGCCGCCGTTTCCTGGACCGAAAAGGACGTGCGCGAGCTCGCACCGCTCGAGCAGTCCAAGAAGCTCGGCGAGCTGCTGGCGCAGCGCGCCAAGAAGGCCGGCGTCGAAACCGCCGTTTTCGACCGTGGGGGCTACCGCTACCACGGCCGGGTGGCCGCTTTCGCCGACGGACTGCGGGAGGGCGGCGTCGGGGTCTAGCTACCCTTCGATTTCCACTTTTCATGGCTAATGGACGAGACAGAGGAGGACGGCGCGGCCAGCAGGGAGACCTGCAGGAGCGAGTCGTCGAGATCAACCGCGTGGCGAAGGTCGTCAAGGGCGGTCGCCGCTTCTCGTTCACGGCGCTCGTGGTGGTCGGCGACGAGAAGTCGCAGGTCGGCGTGGGCTACGGCAAGGCCAACGAGGTGCCCGTTGCGATCCAGAAGGGCGTGGAGCGCGCACGGAAGAACATGTTCAAGGTGCCGATGCACGGATCGACCATCACCCACGGGGTGACGGGCGTGTATGGCGCGGGCCGCGTGCTCCTGAAGCCGGCCTCCGAAGGTACGGGCGTGATCGCCGGCGGCGGAGTGCGCGCGGTGCTAGAGCTAGCGGGCGTGCGCGACGTGCTCTCGAAGTCGCTCGGCTCCCAGAACCCGATCAACCTCGTGAAGGCCACGGTCACCGCTCTACAGGAGCTGCGTTCGCCGGACGAGATCGCGAAGCTGCGCGGCCTCACCGTGCACGAGGTGCTCGGCATCGAGAAGAAGAAGGAGCAGCCTGCCGCCGACGGCGCCGAAGTGTCGCCCGCCGCTGAGGAGCCCGCCGCCGATAGCGCGCCGCCCGCCGAGGATGCGCCGCCGCCCGCTGAGGAGCCGGCACCGGCATGACGAAGCTCAAGGTCACCCAGGTGAAGTCCACCAACGGCGCGAACCCCAAGCAGCGCGGTGCGCTGCAGTCGCTCGGCCTCGGCAAGATCGGCAACGTCACCGAGCGCGACGACGATCCCACCGTCCTCGGTGCGATCGACCGCGTCTCCCATCTCGTGAAGGTCGAAGATGCCTGAGCCCGAGGACATCGGCCTCCACTCGCTGAAGCCGGCCCCCGGCTCGCGCCATCGCAAGAAGCGCGTCGGCCGCGGTCACGGATCAGGCATGGGCAAGACCTCCGGCCGCGGCCACAAGGGCGCGGGCTCGCGTTCCGGCGCGAAGCAGAACCCGCGCTTCGAGGGCGGTCAGATGCCGGTTCAGAGGCGCCTTCGCAAGCTGCGCGGACCGCACATGAAGAAGTCGATGCCGTTCGAGATGTTCCGCACGAAGACCCAGCCGGTGAACGTGTCGGACCTCGAGGAGCGCTTCGACAAGGGCGCCGAGGTCACGCCCGAGGCCATGAAGGAGAAGGGCCTCGCGACCCGGCGGGACATACCCGTGAAGATCCTCGCCAAGGGCGAGGTCTCCAAGGCCCTCACCGTGCACGCCCACGCCTTCTCGAAGTCCGCCCGCGAGAAGATCGAGGCGGCCGGCGGAACAGTCCAGGTCCTAGAGGGTTAGTACCGGCGATGCTGGCGACCCTCGCCAACTCCGTACGCATCCCGGACATCCGCAAGAAGCTGCTGTTCACGGCGGCGATGCTTGCGATCTACCGGATCGGCGCGTACATCCCGGCCCCCGGGATCAACACCGACGCGGTCTCGGAGCTGCAGCAGTTCTCGGGCTCCGACGTGCTCGGCTTCCTCAACCTGTTCTCGGGCGGAAGCCTGTCCCGATTCGCGATTTTCGCGCTCGGGATCATGCCCTACATCACGGCCTCGATCATCCTGCAGCTGCTCACGGTCGTGGTCCCTTCGCTCGAGAAGCTCCGCAAGGAGGGCGAGGTCGGGCAGCAGAAGATCACGCAGTACACGCGCTACCTGACCGTCGGCCTGGCCTTCTTCCAGTCGATCGGCTACGTATTCCTGTTCCGCTCGTTCGAGAGCGGCGGCCAGGACATCGTCAACGGCTTCACCTTCGGCCGCGTGTTCGTGATCGTCTCGACGCTCACCGCCGGCACGATCCTGATCATGTGGCTGGGCGAGCTCATCACCCAGCGCGGCATCGGCAACGGCATCTCGCTGATGATCTTCGCCTCGATCGTCTCGGGCCTCCCGAACGGCATCCAGCAGTGGTGGACCAACCCGGACCAGATCTTCAAGGTGATGATGCCCTTCATGGCGCTCGCGATCATCGCCGCGATCGTGTTCATGCAGGAGGGCCAGCGCCGGATCCCCGTGCAGTACGCCAAACGCGTCGTCGGGCGGCGCATGTCCGGCGGCGGCCAGACCTACCTGCCGCTGCGCGTGAACATGGCCGGCGTGATCCCGGTGATCTTCGCCGCCTCTCTGATGGCCTTCCCGCCGACGATCGGCGAGCTGCTCCAGTCGGAGGGGGCGCGCAACTTCTCCGCCTTCTTCAGCCCCAACGGCTGGGCCTACATCGTGGGCGAATCGATCCTGATCATCCTGTTCACGTACTTCTACACGGCCGTCACGTTCAACCCCGTCGAACAGGCGGACAACCTGAAGAAGTACGGCGGGTTCATACCCGGGGTGAGACCCGGACGGCCTACGGCCGAGTTTCTTGACCGGATACTGGCTCGCCTGACGTTCCCGGGCGCGCTGTACCTGGCGGCCGTGGCGGCCCTGCCGACCATCCTCATCAACCAGACCAGCGCCAACTTCTTCTTCGGCGGCACCTCGATCCTGATCGTGGTCGGCGTGGCCCTCGACACGATGAAGCAGCTCGAGGCCCAGCTGATGATGCGCAACTACGAGGGGTTCTTGAAGTAGGCATCCGGCGGACGTCTTCGCGGGAGGTCTATGCGAACCCCTGGATCCGCGTCCGGGAGGACGCCATCGAGCGCGCGGACGGCTCGGCGGGCATCTACTCCGTCATCGAGCACGAGGACTTCGCCGTCGCGATCCCGCGGGAGGACGGGTGGCTGTGGATGGTCGAGCAGGAGCGCTACCCGATTGGGCGCCGTTCGCTCGAGTTCCCGCAGGGCTCGGACCCGGAGGTCAGCGGCGAAGCGCTAGCGCGGCGCGAGCTCGAGGAGGAGACCGGCCTCGGCGCGGGGCGGCTCACCCACCTCGGCCGGCTCGACCAGGCGCCGGGATTCGCCACGCTCGGCTTCGACGCATGGCTGGCCGAGGAGCTGACCGGCGGCGAGCCGCGGCGCTCGATCGAGGAGCAGGACATGGAGACCCGGAAGATCCGCGCGGACTCCTTCGAGGACCTCGTGCGCTCCGGTGCGATCACTGACGCCGCGACCGTCGGCGCCTGGGCGCTGCTGCAGATGGCGCCAACGCGCCACTGACGGGCGGGGTGTTCTGCGAAGGCCTGAACTATTCGGGTCTTTGCAGACACCCCCGTGTCGGGCGGCGACTACGCAGCACCCTCACGCTTCGCCGGATACGCTGTCGCGCTTCCGATGGGTCAGCTAAATCTCATCCTCGTCGGTCCTCCCGGGGCAGGGAAGGGCACTCAGGCCGACCGCTTGCGCGGTGATTTCGACCTGCCCTACTACGCCACCGGCGACATCTTGCGTGCCGCCGTTAAGGAGGAGTCCGAGCTCGGCAGGGAGGCCAAGGCCTACATGGACAAGGGCGACCTCGTGCCCGACGCGCTGATCTGCAAGGTGATCATGGAGAGGGTCGACTCGACCGAGGCGGCCGACGGCTTCCTCCTCGACGGCTTCCCGCGCACCCAGGGCCAGGCGGACGTGCTCAACGACGCGCTCGAGCGCCGCGGGCGCAAGCTCACGGCCGCGCTCCAGATCGACGTGCCCGACGAGGAGGTCATCCGGCGCCTGTCGGGGCGGCGTACCTGCGTGAAGAACGGGCACAACTACCACGTGGAATTCGACCCGCCGAAGAACGAGGGCGTCTGCGACCAGGACGGCTCGCGGCTGATCCAGCGCGACGACGACAAGCCCGAGACCGTGAGGCACCGGCTCGACGTCTTCCACGAGCAGACCAAGCCGCTGGTCGACTACTACGAGAAGAAGGGCCTGCTGCGCCACTTCGACGGTGAGCGCCCGCCCGGCGAGGTGCACGCCCACATCCGCGCGACGCTTGCCACACTGCAGCTGGAAGAAAAGCTGTAGGGAGAGCCCGCACGATGGTGGTCAAGAAGTCACCCGATGAGATCGACATGATGGCCGAGGCCGGGCGCGTGCTCGCGCGCTGCCACCAGCTCATCCATGACGCTGTCGAGCCGGGCGCGACCACGGGGCACCTCGACGCGGTGGCCGAGGAGTTCATCCGCTCCCAGGGCGGCGAGCCCGCGTTCAAGGGCTACCGCGGCTTCCCAGGCTCGATCTGCGCGTCCCCGAACTCGATGGTGGTCCATGGCATCCCGGGCTCCTACAAGCTCAAGCGCGGGGACATCCTCAGCGTGGACATCGGCGTGGTGCTCGACGGGTGGGTGGCCGACGCCGCCGTGACCTTGCCCGTGGGAAACGTGTCGCCCATCGCCCGCAAGCTCCTCGCCACCACCCGAGCCTCGCTCTTCGACGCCGTTGAGCAGTGCCGCCCCGGCAACCGCCTCGGCGACGTCTCGAGCGCCGTGCAGCAGCGGGTCGAGGCCGATGGCTTCTCGATCATCCGCTCCCTCGTGGGCCACGGCATCGGCCGCGACATGCACGAAGACCCGCAGATCCCCAATTACGGCAGCGCCGGGACCGGGATCCCGCTCGAGCCGGGCATGGTGCTGGCCGTTGAGCCGATGGTTAACGCCGGCGAGCACCCCATCCGCGTGGCCGCCGACAACTGGTCCGTCTACTCTCAGGATGGCTCCCTGGCGGCCCATTTCGAGCACACGGTGGCCGTGACGGAGGAGGGTCCGCGGATCCTCACTCCCTGGCACCTCCAGGAAGCCCTCCGGGCAGCCTGACAAACAGGGACCCTGCTACCTTTATCGGTCGGCGTGGAGCCGTTTCCTGGGCTCCGCGCCCTTCCTACGTCCATGATGAGAAAGTGCGGAGCGTGAAGGTCCGAGCGTCAGTCAAGCCCATGTGCGAGAAGTGCAAAATCATCCGTCGCGGCGGTGCCGTGCTGGTGATCTGCCAGAACCCCCGCCACAAGCAGAGGCAGGGCTAGCTGATGGCGCGCATCGCCGGCATCAACATCCCGCTCAACAAGCGGATCGAGGTGGGTCTCACCTACGTCTACGGCATCGGTCCCTCGCAGGCCAAGAAGGTCCTCGCGAAGACGGGCGTCGACGCCAACACCTACGTCAAGAACCTCACCGACGACGAGGTCGTGAAGCTGCGCGACACGATCGATGCCGACCTCACGGTCGAGGGTGACCTTCGCCGCGAGCGCTCGCAGGACGTCAAGCGGCTGATGGAGATCGGCGCGTACCGCGGCCTCCGCCACCGCCGCGGACTGCCCGTCAAGGGCCAGCGCACCAAGACCAACGCGCGGACCCGCAAGGGCCCCAAGCGCATGTCCATCGCCGGCAAGAAGAAGGTCACCAAGAAATGAGCGCCCAGTAGATGGCCCAGCAGCGACCCAGCAGAGGCCGTGGCCGGCGCAAGGTGCGCAAGAACATCCCGTTCGGCCAGGCCCACATCAAGACAAGCTTCAACAACACGATCGTCTCCATCACCGACAAGGAGGGCAACGTCGTTGCCTGGGAGTCCGCCGGCGGCGCCGGCTTCAAGGGCTCCCGCAAGTCGACTCCCTTCGCCGCGCAGGTCACGGCCGACGCCGCCGCCCGCAAGGGCATGGAGCAGGGTCTCCAGAAGGTCGAGGTCTTCGTGAAGGGGCCGGGCTCCGGGCGCGAGACCGCGATCCGCTCCCTCCAGGCCGCAGGCCTCGAGGTCACCTCGATCCGCGACGTCACGCCCCAGGCCCACAATGGCTGCCGCCCGCGCAAGCGGCGGAGGGTCTAGGAGATGATCTGATGGCCCGCGACACCGGTTCCCAGTGCAAGATGTGCCGCCGCGAGGGGCAGAAGCTCTTTCTCAAGGGAGAGCGCTGCTTCACGGACAAGTGCGCCATCGAGCGCCGCAATTACCCGCCCGGCGATCATGGCCGTGGCCGCCAGAAGCAGTCGGAGTACCGCGTGCAGCTTCGCGAGAAGCAGAAGGCACGGCGTTACTACGGCGTTCTGGAGAAGCAGTTCCGCAGCTATTACGCGAAGGCCAGCCGCCAGGAAGGCGTCACCGGCGAAAACCTGCTGCGGCTGCTGGAGGCACGTTTTGACAACGTGCTCGTCCGCCTCGGGTTCGCAGGCTCCCGCCGCCAGGCGCGCCAGCTGATCCGTCACGGCCATTGGACGGTCAACGGCCGCCGGGTGGACATCCCGTCGTACCAGGTGAGGGAGGGCGACGTGATCGCGATCAAGGCCGGCTCGCCGTCGGAGCCGACCATCCGCACCGCGACAGAGCTCACGTCGGCAGTGCCGGCGTGGCTGCAGGCCGATCACGACGGCCTGACCGCAAAGGTGCTCCGTGCGCCGGAGCGTGGCGAGATCGCCGCGCCGGTGCAGGAGCAGCTCATCGTCGAGCTTTACTCGAAGTAACCCCAAGACGTCCGCGAAACCCCCCGTGGGGGGTACGCGAGACGCACCGACACAAGGACACTGATGCTCGAGTTCCAGACACCCCAAATCTCAGCCGAAGAGGTCGAGGACAACCGCGGTTCGTTCACGATCGAGCCGCTCGATCGTGGCTTCGGCTACACGTTCGGCGCATCGCTTCGGCGTGTGCTGCTCTCCTCGCTCGCCGGCGCTGCAGTCACCAGCGCGCGGATCGAGGGGGTCGCGCACGAGTTCTCGACGATCCCGGGCGTGGCCGAGGACGTGACGGACATCGTCCTCAACCTGAAGAACATCTCCTGCCGCATGCATTCCGAGGCCGCCGAGATCGAGGCGCCCCTGGTGGTCACCGGCCCGGGCGATGTGTCCGCGAAGGACATCGATCTGCCCTCGGGCGTCGAGATCATCAACCCGGAGACCCACATCGCCACGCTCGAGAAGAAGAACAAGCTCGAGATGTACCTGACCATCGGCCACGGCCGCGGGTACTCCCCGGCGGAGGACAACAAGACCCCCGATCAGCCGATCGGCGTCATCCCGATCGACTCGATCTTCTCGCCTGTGAAGCGGGTCGCCTACAACGTCGAGTCCGCCCGTGTCGGTCAGCGCACCGACTACGACAAGCTCACGCTCGACATCGAGACCGACGGCACCGTCGATCCGCAGGCGGCGCTCCGTGAGGCTGCCGAGATCCTGATCAAGTCGCTCGCGATCTTCTCGGATCCCGACCGCGTGACCGCCCTCCGCGAGGACGGCGCCGCGGCCGTGAGCCTCGCCGAGGGTGCAACCGCCGCGCAGGCCGCCGGCGGTACCTCCACCGGCCGTGCACCCGACGGGATGGACGACATCCTGATCGAGGAGCTCGAGCTCGGGGTCCGCTCCTACAACTGCCTGAAGCGCGCCGGCATCCAGACCGTCGGCGACCTTCTGCAGAAGTCGGAGTCGGAGCTGAACGCGATCCCGAACTTCGGTCGCAAGTCGATCGAAGAGGTCATCGAGACCCTGCACTCGCGCGGCCTCGATCTGCGCCCGTCCTAGGCGATGGAGCGTTTGTTGAGCCCGACGACGTCGTCCGCCGTGGCCCCCGGGGCCTAGACTGGGAGCCCGATGCGCCACCGCCGCACCCGCAACAAACTCTCCCGTAGCGCCTCCCACCGGAAGGCGCTGTTCATGAACCTCTCGCGGGAGGTGCTCCAGCATGAGCGCATCCAGACCACCGAGGCCAAGGCCAAGGCGGTCAAGCCCGAGGTGGAGAAGCTGATCACCCTCGCGAAGCGGGGGGATCAGCACGCGCGCCGGCAGGCCATGTCCCAGCTGGGCCAGGACAAGTTCATCGTCTACAAGCTGTTCGCTGAGATCGGTCCCCGCTACGAGGACCGCCAGGGCGGCTACACGCGCATCCTGAAGCTCGGTCCGCGCAAGTCGGACGCGACCGAGATGGTCCTCCTAGAGCTCGTCTAGGCGATGAAGCGCCTGCTGAGTCCGATGTCGTCGGCTGCCATGGCCCCCAGGGCCTAGAGCGGCTCTGGACCACAAAGCCTTCACCCAGCGGGCCCGCGCGGTCTGGGGCATGGGTGAGTACGACCCGGTCGCCGCACGGCTGATGCCGGCCTCGCGCGCGCTCGCTGCGGAATGCGGCATCGCGGCGGGCCAGGAGGTTCTCGACGTCGCAGCCGGCACCGGCAACCTGGCCGTGGTCGCTGCGTCACAGGGCGCCGCGGTGACGGCCACGGACCTCGCGCCCGTGATGGTCGAGCGTGGTGCCGCCCGCAGCGCCGCCGAGGGTTTCGACATCGACTGGCAGGAGGCCGACGCCGAGGAGCTACCGTTCCCTGACGGCTCGTTCGACTGCGTGGCGTCGGTGTTCGGCGCGTGTTTCGCACCGCGCGCCGACGTGGTGGCGAGCGAGCTGTTCCGGGTCGTGCGCCCCGGGGGCGTCGTGGGTCTCACGGCGTGGACTCCCGACGGGTTTGCCGCAAAGCTCTTCATGGGCTGGCGCAAGTACCTCCCGGTGGCCGCCGACGCCGAGGCGCCGGAGGAGTGGGCGCGCGAGGAGGTGGTGCGTGCGCGCCTCGAGCCACACGCCGCCTCGGTGCACTTCGAGAAGCGCAAGGTCGACTTCGAGGCCTCCTCGGTCGAGGAGTTCGCGCGGATATTCGAGAGTGCTCCCGCCGGCGAGGCGGCGCGCACGACGCTCGGGCCCGAGGTCTGGGAGGAGATCCGGCGGGTCACGCGTGAAGCGGTGACCGGGGCCAACGAGGCCACCGACGGCGGCGCGCGGGTGCCGTTCGAGTACGGGCTGATGGTGGCCCGCAGGCACGGTTAGGGTCTGAGCATGGACGAAACACAGCTTGAACAGATGAAGTCGGCCCAGGCCACCGTCTGGGGCCTCGGGGACTATCCGAAGATCGCCAGGCTCACCGACCAGGCGGCGGTGCCGCTGGTCGACGCGTGCGCCATCTCCGCCGGCCAGGAGGTGCTCGACGTGGCGGCCGGCACGGGCAACGTGGCCATCCGCGCGGCGAACGAGGGCGCGGCCGTCACGGCCACGGACCTCTCGCCGGGTCTGGTCGACCTCGGGAAGGCACGCTCCGCGGAGGAGGGCGTCGACATCGACTGGTCGGTGGCCGACGTCGAAGATCTCCCGTTCGAGGACGCCTGCTTCGACTGCGTGACCTCGGTGTTCGGCGCGATGTTCGCGCCGCGGCCGGCGAAGGCGATCGAGGAGATGTTCCGGGTGGTGCGCCCGGGCAACACGGTCGGCATGTCGAACTGGACGCCCGACTCGATGATCGCCCGCTCGTTCGGGATCATCGGCTCGTTCTTCCCGCCCCCGGAGGGTGTGCCCAGTCCGTTCGAGTGGGGCGATGAGGCGACGGCCCGCGAGCGTTTCGAGCCGCATGCCGGCACGGTCGAGATCGAGCGCCACCGCGTCGACTGGCGCTTCGGCTCGCGCGAGGAGGGGCTCGAGTTCTTCGAGAACGCGGGCCCCCAGGCGGCGATGAAGGCGAACCTCGACCCGGACACATACGCGCAGATGACCGCTAAGCAGCTCGAGCTGATCGACGAGCTAAATGCGGCCGACGAGGGCGTGGTGATCGACTCCGAGTTCCTCGTCGTGGTCGGCCGCAAGCGCGGTTGACCACACGCTTGACGCTCGAGTACGACGGCACGGGCTTTCGCGGCTGGGCTTCGCAGCCGGGCCAGCGCACCGTGCAGGGCGTGCTCGAGGAGGCGCTCGGCCGGGTGCGCCGGGAGCCAACCACGCTCACCGTCGCCGGGCGCACCGACGCGGGGGTGCACGCCAGCGGGCAGGTGGCCTCCCATGCGGGGGATCCGGCGACCGCGTCGGCGGTGAACGCCGTGCTGCCACCCGA
>JACCYP010000315.1 GCA_013696425.1 Thermoleophilaceae bacterium | reverse complement strand
CCTCGCGCTCGACGATGTACATGCCGCCGTTCACGCGGTTCGTCGGCACGGGACCCTCCTGCTTCTCGACGAAGGCCTCGACCTCGCCACCCTCCTTGGTCGGGACGACGCCGTAGGAGGAGGTGTCCTCGACGGCGATCAGCCCGAGCGTGACGCGCGCGCCGGTCGCCTCGTGCTGCGCGACCTCGGCTGTGAGGTCGGCATCGGTGAGCCCGTCGCCGTTCAGCACGTAGAAGCGCTCCTGGAGCAGCCCCTCGTCGAACGCGAGGCGCACCGGCCCGGCGGTGTCGAGCGGCGTCTCCTCATGCACGTAGTGCAGCGCCATGCCCTCGTACTCCTGGCCGAGCACGTCCTCGACGGCGTCGGAGCGGTAGCCGCAGGAGAGCACCACGTCCTCGACGCCGTGGCTCTTCGCCCAGTCGAACATGAAGGTGAGGAACGGCCGCGACGCAAGCGGCATCACGGGCTTCGGGACGGTGAGGGTGAGCGGCCGCAGGCGGGTCCCCTCGCCCCCGGCGAGGATGAGCGCCTGCCTGGCCATTACCTGCCGACTCCCTCGTAGGCGAAGCCGGCGGCCTCGAGCGTCTCCCGCGGGAGGTAGTTGCGCCCGTCGATCAACACCGCCTGGCGCATCCTGCCCCTGACCTCGTTCCAGTCGAGCTCGGCGAACTCGCTCCACTCGGTCACGAGCACGGCGGCGTCGGCACCGTCGATCGCCTCGAGCGCCGAGCCGGCAATGCTGGCGCCGCCCAGCATGTCGCGGGCGTTCTCGATGGCGACGGGGTCGTAGACGCGCACGTGCGCGCCTTCGCCCTGCAGGCGCGCCGCGAGCACGAGCGCGGTGGCCTCGCGCACGTCGTCGGTGTCGGGCTTGAAGGCCACGCCGAGCAGCGCGATCTCCTTGCCGACGAGCGAGCCCAGGTGCTTCTGCAGCTTGCCGATCGTGCGCCGCTTCTGAAGCTCGTTCACCTCGATCACGGCGGTGAGGAGCTGGAAGTGGTAGCCGGTGTTGCCGGCGAGCTGCTTGAGGGCGCTGACATCTTTTGGAAAACAACTGCCGCCATAACCGATGCCCGCTCGCAGGAACTGGGAGCCGATCCGCTCGTCGAGTCCCATCCCTTTTGCGACCTCCTGAACGTCGGCGCCCAGCTCCTCGGACACGTTCGCGATCTCGTTGATGAAGGAGATCTTCGTGGCGAGGAACGCGTTCGAGGCGAGCTTCACCATCTCCGCGCTCGCGACATCGGTCATCACGATCGGAGCCTCGAGCGGCTCGTACAGGGCGGCCACCCGCTTGCCGAATTCCTCCGAGCCCTCGTCCGCGCCGACCACCACGCGATCGGGGTGCATGAAGTCTGTTACCGCACTGCCCTCCTTGAGGAACTCCGGGCAGGAGACGTAGCCCACGTCGACGCGCTTGCGCGCGATCGCTCGCCCCGTGCCCACCGGAACGGTCGACTTCATGACGATCGCATGGTCGGTCGAGTCGCCGATCTCCTCGACCACCTTCTCGACGCGCGAGAGGTCGGCGTCGCCGGAGTAGGTGGGCGGCGTGTCGACGCAGCAGAACAGCAGGTGGGCGTTCTCGAGCACCTCGTCCATGTCGGTCGTGAAGTGCAGGCGCGCGGCGTTCTTCCGCACGAGCTCGGCGAGACCGGGCTCGTGGATCGGCACCTCGCCGCGTGTGAGCGAGTCGACCTTCTCCTGGATCACGTCGCGCGCGTAGACCTCGTGACCGAGGTCGGCGAAGCAGGCGGCAGTGACTAGGCCGACCCAGCCGACGCCGATGACGCCTATTGGCTCCTTTTCTGCCATGCGGGGGAGGAAACTAGCCGGTGTACGAGCGGGCCGACTTGGCGATGTCGAACATCTGCCGCTCGCTGAGCGACTGCAGCAGGGTGTTCGAGAGCCAGTAGACGGCCTTGGGCGTGCGCCAGGCGATCAGGCGCACGCGGTCGCCGTCGTAGTGGATCTCGAACTTGCGCCCCGCCGCCCGCCGCTTCGTGGAGGGCGTGTTCAGGATCGGCGGGTTCTTCCACGTCGTTCCCTGGATGCCGTAGTACTCGCCGACGAGGCCGCGCTTCAGGACCATTCGGTAGGCCTGGTAGACGCGGTTGTTGGGCGCGCGGAGCGAGTACACGCGCGGATCACCGGCGAACAGCGAGAGCTTGGTGCGCATCCGCGGGTAGAAGACCGGGAAGCGCGCGCCGGCGCCGACCGCCTTCGCCCCCTGCTCCCTGCCCTGGCTGGCGGAATTCTCGAGACCGGTGTTCGCCTTCTGCTTCTTGCGGTTTCGCTTGCCGCGGGGTTTGAGCGATCCGCGCGGCCCCTTGGTGGACTGGGCCTTCAGGAACTCGTCGGTCATCTTCTCCACGGAGTTCGACGAGGAGGTCACGTAGCTCTTGCCGATCTTGCCCCTGAAATGGACTTCCTTGAAGGGCTGACGAGCAGAAGCGAGTGCCAGCTTGAGCAGCTCGAGCACCTCGGCGCGATCGCGGATGTCTGACTGCGTGTGATCGCCGAAGACCTTCGCGAGCGAGCGGCGGCGCTTGAAGAGCTCCTCAGGAGGGATCTGCTGTTTCGCCTGGCGGAGGAAGTCCTGCTGGCGCGCCGAACGCACGAGATCGTTGTCCTCATGCCGGTAGCGGACGTAGTCGAGCGCCGAATTCCCGCACATCTTCTGGTACCCGGGCTTCACGTCGATCGTCGCGTAGCGCTCACCGCCCTGGGAGTTGTCGTTGAAGTAACGGCGGTCGATGTCGGCATAGACGCAGCCGACCTCGCTGACGACCTCCCTGAAGCCGCCGAAGTCGATGTTCACCAAGTGGTTGATCTGCAGGCCGGTGAACCGCTTGACGGTCTTCAGGGCGAGCTTCGCTCCGCCGGCGGCGAACGCGGCGTTCAGCTTGTCCACTCCTTGGCCGGGGATCTCGACCCTCAGGTCGCGCGGAAGCGACAGCAGCGCGGTGTTCTTTCGCTTCGGGTCGAGCCTGATCAGGATGATGGTGTCCGAGCGCGCGCCGCCGGTGACACCCTGGCGTACGTCGTTCGAGTTCTTCGCGCGCCGGTCGGAGCCGATGACCATGATGGTCTGCGCGTCACCGCGCTCCGCCTCCGCAAGGGCGTCCTCGGTCTCGGCGTCGAACCGCGGACCCGTGCCAAAGGCTGCACTGAACTCGTCGACCTCGTGGAAGATCGCGGCGGAGGTGGCCGTCGCCGCGGCGACCATCACCAGCACCGTGCCGAATAGCAGGCGCTTCCAGATGCCCTTTGGTCTCTCGTAGTTCTCAAGCAATTCGCAGGTGCTTTCCCTCGGCGCCTTCGGCCACCAGGTGCACGAACTCGACAAGTGCCGCGCGGTAGCGGTCGAGCGATGAAATTGACACCCACTCGTCCGGCCCGTGGTGGCCGCCCCCGACAGGTCCGAACTCGACCGCGGGAATGCCGGCGTCGAGGAAGGATACGGCGTCGGATGCGCCGTCGCGCCCGACGGAGATGCGGTCGCCGTGGGGATGGTCGGACACGGCTTCGGCCAGCTTCAGGACGTGGGGGTTCGCGCGATCCACGATTGCAGGGTCGCGGTGGAGCACGACGGAAACCTTTTCGCCCGCCACGCTCCCGATCGCGGTGAGCAGTTCCTCGGCGTCCTGGCCGGGCAGGAAGCGGATGTCGACGTCGATCACACAGCGGTCGGGAACACGGTTCATCACGTCGCCGCCCATGATCCGGCCGAGGTTGATCGAGGGCCGGTCGAAGAGGTCCGAGGACTCGCGGGTGAAGGGCAGCGACTCGATCGAGCGGAACACGTCGATCGCCTTGAGTACGGCGTTGTCGCCCTCCCAAGGAGTCGACCCGTGGGCCGCCTTGCCCTCAACCTCGATGCGCAGCGCGAGCACGCCCTTGGCCTGGACGCCGATGTGGAGGTCGGTCGGTTCTCCCGTGATCGCGAAGTCACCGGTGTAGCCCTCTTCGACAAGCCGGTCCGACGCCCTGTCGGCGGCCGTGTCGGACTCCTCGTCGGGAACACAGACGAAGTGCACCCTCACCCGGTCCTGCGCGGCGAGCTCGGCGGTCGCGATCATCATCGCGGCGAGCCCGCCCTTCATGTCGTAGGCGCCGCGGCCGATCAGCCTGTCGCCCTCGATCCGGGGCTGGAACTGCTCCGGGCGGCCCGGGACCACGTCCACGTGGCCGTGCAGGATGATCGTCGGGCCGGCCGTCGCGCCGACCGTCGCTCCGAGCACGGGACGGCCGTTGTGGACGAAGTCGCGCACCTCGATGTCGCGCGCCTCGAGCCAGCCCTTGACGAAACCGGCAGCCGAGCGGATGCCGTCCGTTTCGGAGGTATCCGCGGCGATAAGCCGGTGTGCCAGAGCGCAAGCGTCGATTACGTGAGGGTACCCTCGCTTCGTGCGCATCCTCGTACTGACGGATCGCGACTGGACGCATCCGCAGGGGGGCGGCACCGGCGCGAATCTCTACGCCCAGGTCTCCCGCTGGGCGGCCGCGGGCCATGACGTGACCGTGATGGGCTGCGGCTATCCCGGCGCCGTCGAGGAGGAGCGGCTCGGCGACATCCGGATGATCCGGGTGGGCGGACGCTCGACGGTCTTCCCGCGCGTGATCTGGCGCGGGC
>JACCYP010000314.1 GCA_013696425.1 Thermoleophilaceae bacterium | reverse complement strand
AGCACGTGGATGGCGAGGTGTACGTCGGCCCCACGGCCATGCTCGAACCGAGCGCGCACGGCCTCGCCTGGCCGGGCACCTGGCGGATGATGCGCCGCTTCTGGAGGACGGGGATGAAGGAGCTCTCCCACCGCGTGAGCAGGCGGGCTTTCGTCCGCGACGCCGCGCGGTACGTCCCGGACCTGCGCACCGCCGACGTCGAGCCCTCCT
The DNA here is from genome assembly GCA_013696425.1 of Thermoleophilaceae bacterium. Lineage (GTDB taxonomy): Bacteria > Actinomycetota > Thermoleophilia > Solirubrobacterales > Thermoleophilaceae > JACCYP01. The sequence goes on along the minus strand of JACCYP010000314.1, from coordinate 3,009 downwards.
TTCACGGCGTCCGCGCCCAGGCGGTCGGGCGCGACGGGCGTCTGGTGGACGACTTCGTGGTGTCGCGCACCGAGCGCGCGCTGCATGTGCGCAACGCGCCCTCGCCGGCGGCCACGTCGAGCCTCGCCATCGCACGGCTGGTCGCGGACGAGGCCGAGACCCTGCTATCACCGCACGCGCCGTGATCCCCCTCTTCGCCACCCGCCCCCAGCTTGAGGAGCTGATCCCGCGCATCGCCGAGCGCCAGCGCGCGGTGCTCGACTCCGGCCAGTACATCCTCGGCCCCGAGACGGCGGCCTTCGAGGGCGAGTTCGCTGAGTACATCGGCGCCGACCACTGCGTCGGCGTGGGCAACGGCACCGACGCGATCGCCATCGCGCTGCGCGCCCTGGGCGTCGAGCCCGGCGACGAGGTCGTGGTGCCCGGGCTCACCTTCTACGCGACCGCCGAGGCGGTGGCCGACATCGGCGCCGTGCCGGTGTTCTGCGACGTGGATCCCGACACCTACGTGATGACCCGGGCCACGGCCGAGCCGCTCGTCACGGAGAAGACCAAGGCGCTCGTGCCGGTGCACCTGTTCGGCAACGTCGCGCCGATGGAGGAGCTGAACGCACTCGCCTCCGAGCGCGACCTCGTGGTGATGGAGGACGCCGCCCAGGCCGCCGGCGCACGGCTCGACGGGCAGCGCGCGGGTTCGCTCGGGGACGCCGCGACGTTCTCGTTCTACCCGGGCAAGAACCTCGGCGCCACCGGCGACGGCGGCGCGATCACGACCTCGCACGAGTCCGTCGCCGAGCGCTGCCGCGAGCTGCGCTTCCACGGCTCGAAGGACAAGGTCGTGCACACCGACGTCGGCTACAACTCGCGCCTCGACTCGCTCCAGGCCGCCGGCCTGCGCGTGGTGCTCGCGGAGCTCGAGCGGTTCACGCAGGCGCGCCGGGCCGTCGCCGCGACCTACGAGGAGCTCGGCCTCGGGGAGCACGTGAAGATCCCCGTCGCGACCGCCGGCGCCGACCACTGCTTCCACCTGTACGAGGTCACGACCGAGGACCGCGACGGGCTGAGCGCCCACCTGAAGGAGCAGGGCGTCGGCAGCCGCGGCTACTACACGGTGCCGATGCACAAGCAGCCGGCGATGGAGCCCTACGCGAACGGCGCGCTGCCGGAGAGCGAGCGCGTGGGGGCGACCAACCTCGCCCTGCCGATGGGCACTGATCTGAGCCGCGAGCAGATCCAGCGCGTGGTCGAAGCCGTCGCGTCCTTCGCCTAGGCGTAGAAGCGCTCGAGCACCAGGAACTGGCCGGCGGCGCTGAGCAGCGCGAACGCCCCGACGATCGCCGCCGCGAGGACCGGCGCGCGGCGCTCACCCGCGCCGATGCAGCCGGCGATGGCGAGCGCCACGGCCGCGCCGAGCGCGGGGAACAGGTAGCGGCCCTGCTCGAGCACGAAGTCCGTGGCCTTGCCGGGGACGAACGAGAGGTGGGCGGTGAGCGCCACGCAGAGCACCGCCAGAGCGAACATCGCGATCACCGGGGCGAGCGCACGCGCTCGCTCGGGGTGGGCGCGCAGCGCGCGGGCGGCCAGCAGTACGAACGCGACGGTGCCCACCGCGCAGAGCCAGAAGACCCACTGCGGGAAGGGCACCGAGATCCATGCGAACGCTCCCCACACGCGCTCGACGTAGGTGGGCCACCCGGCCACACCACCGGGGCCCGTGTAGAGATCGTCCATGAACGGCAGCGGCGGGAGCGCCTGCTGCCACACCCACGAAGCGGTCTGGCCCCAGCCGACGTTGCCCGAGAACGGGCTCTGCGGGGGCACCGAAACCGCGCCGGTCCTGATCGCGGTCCTCGCGGCGGCGGCGAAGGCCACGGCGAGGCCGATCAGCAGCACGGGACGGCGGCGCAGCGGCCACAGCAGCGGGAACGCGGCCACGGGCGCGAAGGCGACCATCGACTCCTTGGCGAACACCGCGTAGGCGAAGGCGGCAAGGATCCCGGCCGCGCCGGCAGGCGTGAGGCCCCGGCGCAGGCTGCGGACCCCCAGATACAGAATGGCCGCGCCGGCGAGATTCGCCCCCGCGTCCGGGTTCACGGTGCCCGCGCCGAAGCTCACCATCGGCTGGAAGGCCGCGAGCAGCCCGGCCGCGGGTGCGGCCCAGCGGCGCTCCGGCAGGAGCTCGCGCATGAGAAGCGCCACCAGGATCGCGGTGAGCGCACCGAAGAGGGCGGAGACCAAGCGCATCAGCCAGAGACGGTCGAAGGCGTCCCCGCCGCCGGCGCGCGCCGCGAGCCCAGGGAAGACGTAGAAAGCGGGGCCCCGCAGGCTTGCGGAGGTGAGCCCGCCGCCGTCTCGGGTCGTGATGCCCGGCGCCGCGGCCGCGCGTGCCCAGGCGCGCTCGTCGGCGGGGTTCCACGGCGGGCGGGTCTCGGGGTACTGGATCACCCCGGCGTGGCTCACCGCCGCCAGGGCGGCGCGCTGGTCGGAGGAGGTGCCGGGACGGTCCCCGGCGGTGCGCTCGGGCAGCGAGCCCGTGAGCCCGAGGTACTCCGCGTACGCGTAGTGAACGTTCTCGTCCGGCCCCTGGAACGCGGGCGTGACCAGCGACCACATCGCGGCGTTCGCGAACGCGATTACGGCCACGGCGGCGAGCGCGGCGCGCGGTGGAGCGCGCGTCAGCGTCCAGGCCGCGCCGAGCCAGAGGAGCACCAGCACGAACGCCATGAGCGCGAAGGTCCACGGGCCGACCCAGCCCGGCTTGAAGAGGGCGGCGCGCTCGGCGATGTCCCCAAGCTTCGAGAACAGGCTCGTCGGGCGCGGCTCGAGGAAGGCCGCCGTGGCGCGCGCGGGCCACGGCTGCCCGTCCACGGTGGTGGCCGTGGTGCCGTCCTCGCGCGGGCCCTCGCTGCCGCCGACCGCCAGCCCCGCGCCGGTGACACACGCCCGCACCCTTGCATCCTTCGCCAGCGGCTCGACATCGAACACCACCTCACGCGGAGCACCGCCGGG
>JACCYP010000166.1 GCA_013696425.1 Thermoleophilaceae bacterium | reverse complement strand
GAGTGGTCCTGCGGTGTGTATGCCGACGCGGCCGCGATCGGCATCCCGCGGACGCTGAGCGAAGAAGAGCAGGCGACAGCGCTCGAGAAGCTCCGCGGGCGCGGGAGCCGGATCTAGCCGGGCGCGGGTGCAGATCTGGGCGCCATGGCACCCACTTCTGCACCCAGGCGTTCAGCGCCCGAGCGTGCGGACCAGCTCGCGCGCCCGCGCGCGCAGGTCGCCCAGCAGCTCGCGCACCTCGGCGAGCCCGGCGCGCAGCTCGGCGTCGCCGACCTCGACCGGGCGCATCGAGTCCTGGAGCTCGGCGAGGATGGTGTCCGCCGAGGCGACCGCCTCAACGGCCTCCTCGAGGAACCCCTGCGCGCCCGTGGAGGGAAGGCCCTCGCCGGCCGCCTCGAACTCGCGCGTGACCAACCCGAAGCGCTCGGCGAAGCCGGAGTAGGTGCGCTTGGCGCGGCCGTAGGCGGCCTGGGTCGGGCGGAAGAGCTGCTCCTCCATCCGGTCGGCGCTCGCGTCGTCCATCAGCTCGTAGGCGCCGCCCAGCGCGGCTATCGCGGCACCCATCTCGTCGGTGGCCTCGGCGATCGTGTCGAGCAGCTCCTGCCGGGCTTCAGAAGAGACGTACGCCATGTGTGTTCACCCTATTCGTGGCAGCGGCGACCGTACTGCCTCGTTGGCGAACACGAAAATGCGCTTCGGCTTCGCCTCGGGCTGTGCGAACAGGTCGAGATAGACCAGGCGCGGCGACTTGGCGGCGAGCGCGCTCGGCCCGGACATCGCGCCCGCAAAGAGCGCGATCGTGAGCAGCGGAACGAGGCGTAGCGAGAGTCTCATCCGGTTCGACCCTATAAGTTGCCCGCTTCGCGCGACCCAGTCTCAACCAAGGAGAACCTCCCTTGAAGCTCGTGATCGGCATCGTCCGGCCGGAGAAGGTCAACGACGTGCTCGAGGCGCTCTATCGCGCCGAGGTGCGTGGAGCGTCGATCAGCAGGGTTCAGGGCCACGGGGGTGAGCTCGACCGTGTCGAGACCTACCGCGGCACCACGGTGAAGATGGGCCTCTCGGACAAGATGCGGTTCGAGGTTGCCGTTTCGGAGGCGTTCGTCGAGCCGACGATCGAGGCGCTCTGCTCGGGCGCGCGCACCGGCGAGGTGGGCGACGGCAAGATCTTCGTGGTGCCGCTCGAGCGCGTCGTGCGGATTCGCACCGGCGAGACCGACGACAGCGCCGTGACGCCGGTGGGTGCCTGATGCCGCCCACGGTCGACACGGGCGACACCGCATGGATGCTCATCGCCACGGCGCTCGTGCTGCTGATGACGCCTGCCCTCGGCCTCTTCTACTCCGGGCTCGTGCGCGCGAAGAACACGCTCAACACGTTCATGATGTGCGTCGCGGCGATCGCGGTCGCGACCGTCACCTGGGCGCTCGTCGGGTACTCGCTCGCCTTCGACGGCACCGGTGACCTGATCGGCGGGCTCGGCTACGTGGGCCTCCAGGGCGTGACGTTCGCGCCCAATCCGGACTACGGCACGACGATCCCTCACCTCCTGTTCTTCGCCTTCCAGGGGACCTTCTGCATCCTCACGGTCGCACTCGTCTCGGGTGCCGTGGTCGAGCGGATGCGCTTCAGCGCGTTTCTGCTCTTCGCCGCGCTGTGGTCGATACTCGTGTACGCCGTGCTCGCGCACTGGGGCTTCGGCGGCGGCTGGCTGTTCGAGCGCGGCACGCTCGACTTCGCCGGCGGCATCGCGGTCGAGATGGCCTCGGGCTTCTCCGCGCTCGCGGCGGCGCTGGTGGTGGGCGCGCGCAAGGACTACGGGCGCCAGGCGCTGCTGCCCCACAACGCCATCTACGTGCTGATGGGGGCCGGCCTGCTGTGGTTCGGCTGGTTCGGCTTCAACGGCGGCAGCGGCTTCGGCACGGGTCAGAACAGCGTGCTCGCGTTCACCAACACACTGCTCACGCCGGCCTGCTCGCTGCTCACGTGGTTCGTGCTCGACGCGGTCCGCGGCCGGCGCGTGACGGCCATCGGCGCCGCCACGGCGATCATCGTGGGCTGCGTGCTCATCACCCCGGCGGGCGGCTTCATCAGCCCCGGCTGGGCGATGGCGCTGGGAGCGGCGGGCGCGATCCCGTGCTGGATGCTGATCGACTTCCGTCCGCGTACGCGGGTGGACGAGACGCTCGACGTGCTCGCGGCGCACGGCCTAGCCGGACTCACGGGCATCCTGTTCGTCGGCTTCTTCGCCAACGAGGGCTGGAACGGCATCGCCGACGGGCTGATCTACGGGAACGCGGCGCAGCTCGGCCACCAGGTGCTGGCCGTACTGGCCGTGCCGACCTACGCGTTCGTGGTCACCTTCCTGTTGCTGAAGGGGATCAACCTGATCCTGCCGCTGCGGGCCACCGAGCAGGAGGAGGCGCTCGGCATGGACATCGTGCAGCATGGCGAGGAGGCCTACATCACCGGTGAGGGCGCACTGCTCATCACGCCGGACGGCGACGGCGAGAAGGAGAAGGAACCGGCCGGGGTCTAGCGCGCAGAAAAGATCTCGCGGGCGTGTCGATTTGCCCTTTCCTCGTTCGACGCGGTTGTAGAAGGCCGCTTACGGCCACCAACGACTAGGAGGCAACCCGATGCGATTCATGATCCTGATGAAGGCCAACGAGGAGTCCGAGGCGGGCATCATGCCGAGCACGGAGCTGCTCGGTGCGATGGGCGCGTACAACGAGGAGCTCGTGAAGGCCGGCGTGATGCTCGCCGGCGAGGGGCTCCACCCGAGCTCGAAGGGCGCGCGGGTGAGCTTCGAGGCCAAGGAGCGCAAGGTGATCGACGGCCCGTTCGCCGAGACCAAGGAGCTCGTTGCCGGCTTCTGGCCCAGCGGATCGTGCGGGCGAAGCGGACCCTCGCCGCCTCGCAGGTCCCGTTCGAGGTGCCCGAGGGCCCGGACCTCGCCGGGCGGCTCGACTCGGTGCTCGAGGTCGTCTACCTGGTCTTCAATGAGGGCTACTCGGCCACGGCTGGGGACGACTGGATGCGCCCGGCCCTGTGCGAGGAGGCGCTTCGTCTCGGGCGGATCCTTGCCGAGCTGGCCCCCGAGGAGCCGGAGGTGCACGGGCTCGTCGCGCTGATGGAGATCCAGGCCTCGCGCTCACGCGCGCGGGTCGGACCGACCGGCGAGCCGGTACTGCTGCTCGACCAGAACAGGGCGTTGTGGGACCGGCTGCTGATCGGCCGCGGCCTGCGAGCGCTCGACCGTGCCGAGGAGCTCGGCGGAGCGCTCGGGCCCTACGCGCCCCAGGGCGCCATCGCGGCGTGCCACGCGCGTGCGTTGAGCGCCGAAGAGACCGACTGGCAGCGGATCGCCGCCCTCTACGACGGGCTCGCGCAGCTGGCGCCCTCGCCGGTCGTGGACCTGAATCGCGCGGTCGCCTTCGGCATGGCCTTCGGCCCGGCGGCCGGGCTCGAGCTGGTGGATGCACTTGCCGCCGAGGGCGCGCTCGAGGGCTACCACCTGCTGCCGAGCGTGCGCGGCGACCTGCTCGCCAAGCTCGACCGGCACAGCGAGGCACGCGGCGAGTTCGAGCGCGCCGCCGGGATGACCCGGAACGAGCGCGAGCGCACGCTGCTGCTGGCCCGGGCGCGAGAATGCGGGCGATGAGCACCGAGAGGGACGTCAGGGAGATCGCCCTCTCGCTGCCGGCGACGAAGGAGAAGCCCTCCTACGGGATGCCCGGCTTCCGCGTCAAGGACCGGCTGTTCGCGCGCATCCGCGAGGAGGGCGTGCTCGTTGTCTGGTGCGAGAGCCTCGACGAGAAGGAGTTCCTGATCGGCGCCGAGCCGGAGAAGTTCTTCACCGTGCCCCATTACGACGGCCACGCGATGATCTTGGTGCGGCTTCCTGTTGTGGATGCGGAGGAGCTGCGGGAGTTGCTCAGCGCGTCGTTCGAGCTGCGAGGCGGCACACTGTCCTCGTGAGCGAAGCCGAGATCAACGTGCGGCTGCAGCCGCGCGCGAAGCGCAACGCGATCGTGGAGGAGCGCGACGGTGTGGTGCGCGTCGCCGTGGCGGCACCGCCCGTCGACGGCAAGGCGAACGCCGCGCTCATCAAGCTGGTCGCGAAGCGCGCACGGGTCGCGCGCGGCCAGGTGACAGTCGTGCGCGGCGAGCGCTCGCGCGACAAGGTCGTGCGAGTCGAGGGCGTCGAGCCCGCCGAGTTGCGCACCGCACTCGGACTCTAGCTCCTAGTTCGGGCGGCGCTTCCAGCGCGGGCGCGTTACCGGCGGCGGGCGCTGCGAGTCCACGTGATCCTGCTGGCGCCCGGCGAGCTCCCGCCGCCGCTGCTCGTCCTGTGCGCGCTCACGGTCCTCGCTCCTGCCCACCTCGATGTAGATGAGGAACAGCACTCCGAGCGACCCGAACAGCAGCAGCCCGAAGGCGAGCGCGCCGCCCGTGCGGCCGCCTAGGAGAATCCCGCAGAGCACGCCGGCCACCGCCAGCACGGCGCAGGTCCCGAAGGAGATGAGGCGGCTTCGCGGGGTCACTCGCCCGACGCTATACCCGGAGCGGGCCCTGTTCCTGCAAGGGTCCGATCGTGGACGAAGCACGGATCAGGGTGGTCGACCGAGGCCGACCCATCGACTTCGGATGGCAGGACCTGATCCGCTACCACGGCCCGGGCTCGCCGGGCGGTGTGGCACACGCCTTCAAGGTGCTCGAGCGGGCACTGCCGCTCCTCGCCTCGGATGCCCCTCCCGAGCGCCGCGAGATCCGGATCGAAACGGCCTTCGGTGGGCCCGGCGCACGCGACGCCTTCGAGCTCGTGACCCGCGCGGTCACCGAGGACCGCTACGTGGTCGATCCCGCACTCGCGCGTCCCGAGCGAGGCACCGCCAACGAGCGCTTCGTGTTCCGTCTCACCTACCGCGAGCGCGCCGTGACGCTCGCGGTCCGGGACGGATGGGTGAGCGACGAGTTCATCGCCCTCGCCCGCAAGGACTCGCGCTCGCGCGCGGAGGAGGACCGGCTCACGCTCCTCAAGCAGGAGATGGCCGAGCGCGTGATGGCTGCACCGGCCGAGGAGGTCTACGGTCTTGCCTGAACGCACGGAACTGGACGCTGCGCTGCGCGGAACGGTGATGCGGCCGGGCGATCCGGGCTACGGCGCCGCAGCGCTCGCCTGGAACGCCCGCTTCGACGACGCTCAACCCACCCTGGTGCGCGTGGTCGACTCGGGGGACGTGCAGACCGTGGTCGACTTCGCCCGCGACAACGCGCTGCCGCTGCGGGCGCGCAGCGGCGGGCACTCCTTCGCCGGCTACCCGACGGGGGACTGCCTCGTGGTGGACCTCGGTGCGCTCATCTCGGTCGAGGTCGACCCCGGCGGGGTGCAGGCGACACTCGGCGCGGGCTGCACGAACCTGCCGACTTACCGCGCCCTCTGGCCGCACAGGATGGCCGTGTGCGCCGGGGTCTGCCCGACGGTGGGGATCACGGGTCTCACCTGCGGCGGCGGGCTCGGCATGTTCTCCCGCCGTCATGGTCTGACGAGCGACACCCTGGTCGAGGCGGAGATCGTGACCGCCGACGGCCGGCTCCTGCACGCGAGCGAGAACGAGAACGCAGACCTCTTCTGGGCGCTCCGGGGCGGTGGTGGAGGAACTTCGGGATCGTGACCGAGCTCACCTTCGGGCTCGTCCCCGTCGACATGCCGTTCACGCATGCCACGTACCGGTTTCCCTGGAGCGCGGTGACGGACGTGCTGGCCGCCTGGCAGGAGTGGATGTCGGCGTGCCCGCCGGATAGCTGGACGGTGGTGGAGCTCGAGACGCAAGCCCCGGGGGCCGGCGCGCTACCGGAGGCCGTGGTCGAGGTCTCCTATGCCGGGACGCCCACCGAGCTCGAGCCCATCGTCGCCGGACTCATCGACGCCGCCGGGGTAGCGCCGGAACACCGCACCGTGGAATGCGGGCCCTTCCTCGACGTCGAGAAGGACTTCTTCTGCCGGGGCCTGCGGCGCAAGGAGTGCGGCCTCGGGGGCAAGTCGGCGGCGGGGGGCGTCCCGCGGCCCGCGTTCTACGCGAAGACCGACGTGGCCAAGGCGCCGTGGCCGGCCGCCTGCCTCGACACCCTCGTGGAATGGATGGAGCGCCGCCAGCGCGACCGGACGCTCACACCCGAGCGGTTCGACCTCGGGCACACGGTGGGCAAGGTGTTCCTGGAACCGGCCGGGGGAGCGGTGAACGCCACCGCCCCCGACGCCACTGCGTTCGTGCACCGCGACAACCTGTTCAGCGCGCAGTTTCAGTCCCGCTGGCGTGGCGGCAGCTCTCAGGAGGTGGTCGACGCCAACCTCGAGTGGCTGCGCGGCCTGTACACGGCACTCGCGCCCTGGCGCTCCGGCTCGGCATACCAGAACTACATCGACCCCGACCTGGAGAACTGGCAGGAGGCCTACTACGGCACAAACCTGCCGCGGCTGCGCGAGGTGAAAGCGGCCTACGACCCGGGCGAGCTCTTCAAGTTCCCGCAGTCGATCCCGCCCGGCTGACGCTGTCGGGCGAAACTGCGTATCTGGACCTTCCGCGGGCCCAAGGTGATCCGCCTGGAGAACTTCAGGGAGCAGGCGGCGGCGCTCGAGGCGACCGGCGCCTCCGAGACCTCAAATCGGGACGACTGGATTTGAACCAGCGACCTCCTGCTCCCAAAGCAGGCGCGCTACCAAGCTGCGCTACGTCCCGTCACGTGTGACTTTCTAAGAGTCCGAGAAGACTCATTCAAAAGTTTCCCACGGCTGCCGACAGATGTAGCGGCATGGGAAATCGCCCTTACCTCTCCACTCTCATCGCAGCGGCCCTGGCCTTTGGACTCCTGGCTGTTCCTGTCGGAGTGGCCGCGCCGTCCACGGAAGGCGCCGGCGCGGCCACCACCGATGTGGCCCACGTGGCGAAAAAGAAGAAGACGAAGAAGACGAAGAAGCGGCGGAAGACGACCCGGAAGTCGCGGGCCCCCGTTCAGCGGGGCCCGTGCGCCGGTGCCGACACAGTGCCGAGCGTCGATGTCGAGACGGCCGAGAAGGCCACGGTCTGCCTCCTGAACCAGGAGCGGGCGGCGAAGGGCCTCGGCGCGGTGTCCGCGAACGGCGACCTGTCGGTGGCGGCAGACCGCCACGCGCAGGACATGGTTTCAAAGAAATACTTCTCACACGACGCGCCGGGCGGGAGTGACTTCGTGGACCGGATCCTGCGCGCGGGCTACGTGAGGCCCACCAGCCTCGGCTGGCTGCTCGGCGAGAACCTCGCCTGGGGCAGCGGCGCGCTGGGCACGCCGCGGAACATCGTCGAGTCATGGATGGACAGCCCCGGACACCGCGCAAACGTGCTCAAGGGCGAGTTCGAGAACATCGGCGTGGCCATCGTGCTCGGCGCCCCCGCAGCGGGCGTCCAGAACGCCGCGACCTACGCCAGCGAGTACGGCCGCCGCTAATCGTCGGTTCCGCCGCCGAACCGGCGATCTAACGCGGCCCGGCTTCGATCGCCTCTTCGGCCGCCGCGATCAGCCGCCTGCGCGCGACCTTGTCGCTGGGTGTCTCGAGCTTCGCCTGGATGGAGTAGCGCACGCCCTTCACACGGAAGTCGATCGTCGGCGGAGAGCACGACGCCCCGCAGGTGAGGCCCTTGAAGCTCGCGGTGGATCCGTTCGCGAGCTTGACCCGGTCGCGGAACGCAAGCCGCCCGCCCGGCATCCCCTCCACGTTCCCCAGCGAGCACACGCTCGCGCCGCAGTTGCGCACGGCGCCGAACGTGATGTCGTAGCCCTCGTCGAAGGTGGACGGGTTCATGTAGAGGCGCCCGGAGTAGTCGAGCGCGAGCTGGTCGGGCAGCAGCACGTCGATGTCGACGCTCCTCTTCACCTTGGTGACCGCGGCCTTCGATATGTCGGCGATGTCGTAGGTCTTGGCGGAGGAGGATGCGGGGATCGCCAGGCAGACGGCGATCGCGAGGAGTGTGCGAGTCATGGTCCTCACTAAGCACGCCAGCCGATAGCCTGCTGCGCCCTTGGCCACCATCCGCCCCCTCAACACGGTCCGCTACGACCTCGGCACGGTCGGATCGCTCGACGCGGTCACCGCTCCCCCCTACGACGTGATCGACGGCCCCATGCGCGCGGAGCTGCTCGCGAAGAGCCCGCTCAACGTGGTCGAGATCGACCTCCCCGAGGACACCGGCGGCGGCGACCCCTACCTGCACGCGCAGACCGTGTGGGAGAACTGGCTCGAGCAAGGCGTGCTCGTGCGCGAGCGCGAGCCGGCGATCTGGGCGCTCACCCAGGACTACCGCGCGCCCGACGGCCGCGACTACACCCGCCACGGCTTCTTCGCCGCTGTGAAGGTCGAGGACTACGGCCCCGGCCGCATCCGCCCGCACGAGCGCACCCACCCCGGCCCGAAGATCGACCGCCTGAACCTCACCCGCGCCACGCGCGCGAACCTCTCGCCGATCTTCTCGCTCTTCCCCGACTTCGGCGACCAGGCCTGGGAGGCGCTCGAGCCGGTTACGGCCGAGGAGCCGTTCGGGACCGCCACCGACGCCGACGGCACCGTGAACAAGCTCTGGCGGGTATCCGACCCCGGCGTGATCGAGGCGGTCACCGGCGCGATCGCCGACGGCGAGCTGCTGATCGCCGACGGTCACCACCGCTACGAGACCGCGCGCGTGTACGCCGAGGAGATCGGCGGCGAGGGTCCGCACCAGTGGGTGTTGATGTTCCTCTGCTCGCTCTCCGACCCCGGGCTCACGATCTTCCCCACCCACCGGCTCGTGTCCGGTCTCACCGACGGCAAGCGCGAGGCCCTGCGCAGCGCGATCGAGGAGCTCTTCGACGTGAGCGACATCCCGGAGGAGGAGCTCCAGCCCGCCTCGAACGTGCCGGGCATCGTGTTCGGCTACCTCGACGCCCATCACAGGAAGCCGCAGCGGCTCACGCTCCGCGACCATGGGCCTGTGGAGCAGGCGCTGCCGGACAAGCCCGCCCCCTACCGCAGGCTCGACACCGCGGTGCTCGAGACGCTGATCCTGAAGGGCGCCCTCGGCATGAGCGGCGACGACATCGACCACAAGAACGGGCTCGACTACTCGAAGAACACTCAGGACGCGCGCGCGGCGATCGAGGACGGCCGCGCCGAAGCGGTCTTCTTCATGCGGCCGATCCCCGTCGAGGATGTACGCGAGGTCGCCGCTGCGGGAGAATCGATGCCACCCAAGTCCACGTACTTCTTCCCGAAGATCCCGACGGGCCTGGTCTTCAACCCTCTCGAGTAACCCTTTGAAGATCTACACACGCAAGGGCGACGACGGCACCACCGGCCTCTGGTACGGGGGGCGCGTGGCCAAAGCGGATCCGCGCCCCGAGGCCTACGGCTCGGTGGACGAGGCCGCCTCGGCGCTCGGCCTCGCGCGCGCAGCGGCGGAGAAGGGCTCGGAGCTCTACGCCGACATCCTGCGGATCCAGAGCGAGCTGTTCGTGCTCGGCGCCGAGCTGGCGACCGCCTCCGAGGCGGCCGAGCGGCTCGAGCCGGGCGTGTCGAAGCTCACCGGGGCGATGGTCGACTCCCTCGAGGCCACGATCGACTCCTACATGGAGCGCGTCGACCTGCCGCCGAAGTTCGTGATTCCCGGCGGCAACGAGCTTTCCGCGCTGCTCGACGTCGCCCGCACCGCGGTGCGCCGGGCCGAGCGCCGCGCCACCGAGATCCCCGACCTTGGAGACGACCTCATCCTCCGCTACCTGAACCGCGCATCGGACGCCATCTACGCGATGGCGCGCTTCGCCGACGATCCCGACCCCGAGCTGTTCGGAGGCCGGGGATGAGGGCGATCGCGCGGCGCGTCGGCGGGCAGCTGCGCCACCACATCGAGATGCGCGGGCACAGGCTCACGGCCGACGAGCCCGAGAACGTGGGCGGCACCGATGCCGGACCCAACCCGCAGGAGCTGCTCGCGGCGAGCCTCGCCTCCTGCACCGCGGTCACGATCGAGATGTACGCCAACCGCAAGGGCTGGGACATCGGCGACGTGGCCGTGGACGTGGACTACGAGCCCGCCCAGCGCGGCTCGCCCACGCGCTTCGAGATGAAGGTGAAGCTGCCCAAGGAGCTCCCCGAGGACCAGGCGCAGCGGCTGATGCAGATCGCGGCCAAGTGCCCCGTGCACCGCACGCTCGAGGGTGAGGTCATGTTCGAGGAGAAGCTCGAGCTCGAGTGACGAGCGCGGCTGACCTCCGCCCGCTGCTCCTCAGCCCGGAGGATGCAGCCGCGGTCGAGGCGCCGTTCGCCGGGGACAAGGACGCGGCCGTGCTGGTGCCGCTCTACCTCGACTCGGGCGCGCTACACGCGGTGTTCACCAAGCGCCGCGACGATCTCTCCAAGCACCCCGGCGAGATCTCCTTCCCAGGCGGGCGGCCCGACTTCCCCGAGGAGACGATGCAGGCGACCGCACTCCGGGAGGCCGAGGAGGAAATCGGCCTGGCCGCCGCCGACATCGAGCTCGTGGGCGCCCTCGAGCCGATGGGCACGTTCGTGACCGGCTACACGATCTACCCGTTCGTGGGTGTCATCGCCTCCGGGCATGCCTGGGTGCCCCAGCCCACCGAGGTCGAGATCGTGCTCGAGCTGTCGCTGCCGGACCTCGTGCGGGGCTACGAGAACAGGCGGCTGCTCGGCAAGGGGGTGCCGATCAAGACGCCCACCTACACCGTCGACGGCAACCTCGTGTGGGGTGCCACCGCGCGCATCGTGCAGACGCTGCTGCGCCGGCTCGAGCCCGTCCTCGGCTAGATGGCGGAACCTCTGGCGAGCCCGAAGCCGTCGTCTGCCACGACCCCCGGGGTCTAGCTCCCGCCGCCGCCACAGCCGCCACCGCCGCAACTGGAGCCGCCGCCGGAGTCGCCGCCACCACCGCCCGAATCGCCACCGCCGCCGGGATCGCCGCCGCTGAACGAGTCCAGGAAGCCTCCCCCACCATCGCCGCCCCCTGATCCGGGATCGCCGTAGAACAGGATCGGGTTCGTTCCCCCCGGATCGTGCTCCGCCGCGATCGGCACGACCCCCGCCGTCACGGCCGCGGGCCAGACCACCGGATCCATCGGGCCGAAGTTGCTGTGCTCGCGCCAGCGCCGTGCGCGCCCGTAGGCCTCCGGGTCGCCCTCGCCCGGCATCGGCTCATGGTGGACGACCTTCCCGAAGCGCTCCATGCAGTACTTCTCATACGCCTTCGAGTGGAGCAGGAACGCATGCCACGCCTTGTCGACCGGCTTCGACGGGGAGATCACCTTGTCCGAGGCCGCGCAGAGGTCGAGGAACACGAGCATCTCGTCGAACCACACGACCGCGGTCTCGTAGTCGAGGCCCTCCTCGGACACGATCCGGTCGATGACCATCGAGTTGCGGTAGTTCGGGCGCCGCAGCGTCGGCGTTGCCGGCTTCTTCTTGAACCGGTCGAGAATTCCCATGCGCTCATTCTTCCCCAAGCAGGCCGCGGACAAGCGCCGCCACAGTCTCCGGCTCACGGGCTATCCGAGTGTCGGTGATACGGATCACCCGCCAGCCGGCGAGCGTGAGGGCTGCGTCGCGCTCGCGGTCACGCTCGAAGGCGGCCCGCGAGGCGTGGAAGGCGACCGTGTCGATCTCGACGATCAGTCGCTGCTCGGTCCAGTGCGCATCGACCTCGTAGCCCTCGACGCTCAGGTTCATCGCCGGCTCCGGGATGCCGTAGCGGTAGCAGAGTTCGATGAAGGCGCGTTCGACCTCCGAACGTGTGAGGTGCAGCGGCGCGCTTACTGCAGCAATGGAGGACAGCTGCGCGCGTCCCGGGTGATTCTGGTTCCGGACGATCACGTCCTCGATCGCGCGGAGGTCGAGCAGCTGGCGGTGCTCGCCCTCCTCCATTGCCCGCTGTAGACGCCTCGGAACGAAGGTCGCGGCGAGATCCAGGAATGTCCGCGCGAGGCTGGTAACCGGGATGCCGTCGATCTCCGCGCGGTCCTGGGGCGCCAGCGCGCGCGGCTGGTGGAGCACGATGCCCGGGCGCGGGCGGCGCCCTCCGCCGGCCACGCTCACCTCGATCCGGTTGCCCGCGTAGCGCGCAACCTCCCACTGGGCCCCGGCGGGACGGTGGCTGAGCAGCGCGCCGGGGCCGCAGGCGAGCACGCCGGCCATGCACCATCCGTCCCAGGTGAGCTTGCGGTGCCCCACTGCGAACACGCCGCGGTGGATGCGGTACAGCCGCCCGGAGCTCACGGCGTTCTCCACAACCCGCGGGCCCAATCCAAGCTCCACCAGCTGCGCCAGCGCGACCACCCCGTGCTGCCGCGTGGCCAGCTCCGGCACCTCCAACCAGGCCGCTTGCAGTTTGCCCCCACCTCGGGGGGAAAATGCAAACGGGTGCGCCATGGACCCCAGGTTCCGGGGCCCCGGCGCACCCGTGAGCGACGAGGGTTACGACTGCGCTAGGGCAGGGTGACGCCTACGCCACGTCCTTCTCGACCGGCACGCCGACCATGTTGCCCCACTCGGTCCACGAGCCGTCATAGTTCTTCACGTTGCCCTCGCCGAGCAGCTCGTGGAGCACGAACCAGGTGTGGGCCGAGCGCTCGCCGATGCGGCAGTAGGCGATGATGTCGCCGCCGGTCACGCCCTTGCCGCCGTAGAGCTCGGCGAGCTCCTCGCGCGACTTGAACGTGCCGTCCTCGGTCACCGACTGCGCCCACGGGACCGACGCCGCGCCCGGGATGTGCCCGCCGCGCTGGGCGCCCTCCTGCTCGTACCCGGCCATCGCGATCAGCTCGCCCGAGAACTCCTGCGGCGAGCGCACGTCCACGAGGTTCACGTCGGCGTCGAGCGCTTCGGCGACCTCGTCGCGGTACGCGCGGATCGATTCGTCGCCCGGCTTCGCCTCGAAGCTCGCGGCCTGATGGGCGGGAACCTCGTCGCTCGTGGCACGCCCCTCCGCGATCCACTTCTCGCGCGGGCCGTTCACGAGCTTCACGGCATGGTGGCCGTAGTACTTGAGATACCAGTAGGTGTAGGCCGCGAACCAGTTATTGCGATCGCCGTAGAGCACGATCGTGTGGTCGTTGGAGATCCCGCGCGAGCCGAACAGCTCGCCGAACGCCTCGGGGCCGAGGAAGTCGCGCTTGACCTGGTCCTGGAGGTCCTTCTTCCAGTCGAACCCGATCGCGCCCGGGATGTGGGCCTCGGCGTATAGAGCCGGGTTCTCGTCGACCTCGACGATCCGGATCGAGTCGTCCTCGAGGTGATCCTCCACCCACTGGGTGTCGACCAGTACGTCATTCGCGTAGTCCGCCATCTCGCTCTCCTCTTTCTTGAAAACCTTGAATGCCGATTGGAGTTAGGGGAATTTGTAGCAGGAGCGGTCTACCGCGCGTCCAAACGGCTTGGGGCGTTTCTGGACACCCGTCCAGGGATGGGCCTAGGAGGCGCGGGTAGCTTGTTTGTGCTGTGGCCACGACGGCCGGACCCGCCGCGCCCGTACCCCCGGGCCCCTACACGCTCGATCCCACGATCTGGGACGAGGCGTACACGCGCGAGGGCGTGCCGCGCCCCCACTACGCCGACCTGATCGAGC
Organism: Thermoleophilaceae bacterium; assembly: GCA_013696425.1. Lineage (GTDB taxonomy): Bacteria > Actinomycetota > Thermoleophilia > Solirubrobacterales > Thermoleophilaceae > JACCYP01. Next base: position 7,039 of record JACCYP010000166.1, on the reverse strand, counting down.
AGCTGGGCACCGCGAACCTAGGCGAGACCGGCCGCGCAATCGCGGCGGACCTGGCCTCCCGCGGCGTCGTGTTCGGCTCCGGGGCGGAGTCCGAGCCCTTCGTCGTCGACCTCGTGCCGAGGATCCTCACGGCCGCGGAGTGGTCGCCGCTCGAGCGCGGCCTCACCCAGCGGGTGCGCGCGCTCAACGCCTTCATCGAGGACGCCTACGGCGAGCGCCGGATCGTGTCCGAGGGAGTGATGCCGGCGCGGGTGCTCGACACCGCGGAGCACTTCGACCCCGCGCTGCTGGGAATGCCGTACGTCGCGCCGCCGGCGAACGTCGCGGGACTCGACCTGGTGCGGGGCCCGGACGGGCGGTTCGCGGTGCTCGAGGACAACCTGCGCACGCCGTCGGGGATCGCCTACATGGAGGCCGCCCGCGACGTGCTCGACGCCCGCCTGCCGGTGCCCCCGCCGCGGGGGCGCGAATCGGTGTCGGGCGCGGTGGACCAGCTCGGCGTGATCCTGCGCGCCGCCAGCCCCTCGGAGGACAGCTCGAACGTGGTGCTGCTCTCGGACGGGCCGGGCAACTCCGCGTGGTTCGAGCACCGGCTGCTCGCGCGCAAGCTGGGCGTGCCGGTGGTCACCCCGGAGGACCTCGAGTTGCGCGGCACGCAGGTGCTCGCCCGCGACGAGGACGGCGGGTCCACGCCCGTCGACGTGGTCTACCGGCGCACCGACGAGGACCGCGCGCACGACGAGAGCGGGAGTCCCACCACCCTCGCGCAGGTGCTGCTACCGGCGGTGATGGCGGGCAGCCTCGCGGTGGCCAACGCCTTCGGCAATGGGATCGGCGACGACAAGCTCGCGCACGCCTACGTGGAGGACATGATCGGCCTCTACCTCGGCGAGGAGCCGGTGCTGCCCTCCGTGCGCACGCTCGACCCGGGCAAGCCCGAGCACCTCGAGGAGGCGCTCGACCGCATCGGCGAGATGGTCGTGAAGCCCCGCACCGGCCACGGCGGCGAGGGCATCGTCATCTGCGCCCACGCGACCCCCGGGGACCGCGACGCCGCTGCCACGGCGCTGCGCGCCGAGCCCGACGACTGGGTGGCCCAGGAGCTCGTGATGATCTCGGCCCACCCCACCGTCGTGGACGGCGTCCTGGCGCCGTGCCACGTCGATCTGCGTCCATTCGTCCTGTCCAGCCGTGACGATGTGACGGTTGTCCCCGGCGGACTCACGCGGGTCGCGCTGCAGCCGGGGGCGCTCGTCGTCAATTCCTCGCAGCGAGGAGGAGGCAAGGACACGTGGGTACTCGGAGAAGAACCATGAGGAACGCTCCACTGATCGCGGTCACGACCTCCGAGGTTCGTACGGCCGGCGACGTGCACCAAACGCCCCAGGGCGACCCGCCGCGCACGGAGATGGCGCTCGCCTTGTCCTACGTGCAGGCCATCGAGCACGCGGGCGGGATCCCGGTGGTGGTCACGCCACTCAAGGCTGCCGCGATCGCACCGCTGCTCGACCATGTCGGCGGCCTGCTCATCTCCGGCGGTCCCGACCTCGAGCCGGCCGCCTATGGCGCCGACCCCCACCCGAAGCTCGGCCCCACCGAGCCGGAGATCGACCTCTTCGAGCTCGCCCTCATCCGCGCCGCCGAGCGCCGTCGCCTGCCCGTGCTCGCCCTCTGCCGCGGCGCGCAGGTCATCAACGTGGCCCGCGGCGGCACGCTGCACCAGCACCTGCCCGACCTCGACGTGCGTGCGGATCACCGCCAGACCACGCCCGGTACCGAGACAGTGCACGAGGTCGAGCTCGAGTCCGGCAGCCTGATCGCGGAGGTGATGGGCGCCGAACACGTGGAGGTCAACTCATTCCACCACCAGGCGATCGACAAGGTCGGCCGCGGCCTGCGCGTGACCGGCCGCTGCGAGGACGGCATCGTCGAGGTGGTCGAGGCTCCGCGGCGCGAGTTCTTCCTCGGCGTGCAGTGGCACGCGGAGTCGCTCACGGCGCGGCCTGAGCACCTCGCCCTGTTCGAGGGCCTCGTCGACGCCGCCCGCCGCCACCGCATGAGCGATGGGGCGAGCCGGGCGGCATGAGCGCCCCGGCGTCGGGCACCAAGGACTGGGCGCTCTGGCCCGACGCCGCCAAGGTCACTCCCTACACGATCGGAGTCGAGGAGGAGGTCATGCTCCTCAGCCCGCGCGACTTCTCGCTCGCGAGCGAGATCGACGCCGTGCTCGAGCCGCTCACCAAGGAGCTCGGCGTGCATGTGACCGCCGAGACCCACGGCTCGGCGATCGAGTTGGCCACCGGCATCAACGCCGATGTGCCGAGCGCCGCTGCGGAGCTCACCTCGATGCGCCGCAAGACCGGGCAGATACTCGACCCCATGGGCCTGCGCGCCGCGAGTGCGGGCACGCATCCCTCGGCGGTCTGGAGCGAGACGAAGGTCTCCAGCGGCGAGCGCTACCAGTTCGTCTACGGCTCGATGCGCGAGCTGGCCCGGCGCGAGCCGACCTTCGCGGTGCACGTCCACGTGGGCGTGCCCGACCCCGAGAACGCGATCAAGCTCGTTAACCGCCTGCGCGCGCACGCGCCGCTGCTGCTCGCGCTGTCGGTGAACTCTCCCTTCTGGCAGGGCCGCGACACCGGTCTCTCCTCGGCGCGCACCCCCCTCTTCCAGGCGTTCCCGCGGGTGGGCATCCCGCGCCGGTTCGAGGACTACGCCGACTATGTCGAGACCGTCGACCTGCTGCTGCGCTGCGAGGCGTTCCCCGAGCCGACCTTCCTCTGGTGGGACATCCGCCCGCAGCCCCGCTTCGGGACGGTCGAGGTGCGGATCATGGACGCCCAGACCACCGTCGACGAGACCGCGGCGCTCGTGGCCCTCGTGCAGTCGATCGCGAAGCTCGAGATCGAGGAGGGCTTCGCGGACGACATGCTGTGCGGCTCGCCAGAGGTGCTCGACGAGAACCGCTTCCTCGCCGCGCGCGACGGCATGCACGCGCGCCTGATCGTGCCGAGCGCCGAGCGGCGGGTGCCTGCCCGCGAGCTGCTCAACGATCTGCTCGAGGCCGCCGGGCCCCACGCCGGCGAGCTCGGGTGCTACGAGCAGCTCAGCTGGATCGGCGAGCTCGCCGATTCGACCGGCTCCGTGCGCCAACTCGCGGTCTCCCGCGAGGGCGATCGGCTCGAGGGGCTCGTATCCGCGATGTCGGACTCCTTCGCCGTGGAGCCCGGCTCGCGGCGGCCGTCGCGGCTTGAGATCGGCAGCCGCTACTGACGCTTGGGCTCGAGGCGGGTATCTTCGGAGCGCCGATGGATCGCCGAGCCAACCTACGTTCAGTTCCGACCCGGCCAAGCCGGACGGTGTCCCCCGCCGAGGCGATGGAGCATGTGTCGCAGCGTCTGCCCGGGCTCGATCCCCAGGCCCGGGCGGCCCTTTCGCTGCTCGAGCTCGTGGGCCGGGCGCGGAGCGATATCGCGGCCGAGCGCGGATGGTCCGAGGCCGAGGTCGGCGACGCCCTCGCCCGCGGCCGCAAGGCACTGCGCCGCTCGCTGCTCCAGCTGCCGGGCACGGGCTGGTGCGAGCGCGCCGAGCGCCTGCTCTCCGACGATCTCGACGGCGTACTCGACGACCGCGGCGCGCGTGTCCTTTCGGGCCATCTCGCGCGCTGCGAGCGCTGCGTGGAGCACGACCGCAAGCTCGCCCAGGCGCGCGACGGGCTCGTCCGCGAGCTCGAGGAGGCGGAGCCGGTGCGGCCCGAGCCGCGGCTCGCACCGGAGCCTCCCGGGGAACCCGAGCCCGAGGTCATCGAGCTGCCGGACACCGAGCCGACCGAGGAGCGCGAGGTCGAGATCGTCGAGGTCGAGCAGGAAACCGCGCCCGAACCGACGGTTGAGGACGACGTCGCGGCCGCGGTCGTCAAGCGCTCCATCACCGAGGCGCTCGGAAACGTCGCCTGGCTCGGGATGTTCGGCATCGCCGTGCTGCTCGCCGTGCTCTCGATCGTGCTCGTGGTCGCCGCCACAGTCGGCGGGGTCGACCGGATCTTCTAGGTGCTCTAGGCGGCGAGCACGCGCGTCACCGCGTCGGCGGCGCTTTCGCCGTCCGTACGCAGGGCAACCGGAATCCGGTGCGTGAGCGCCGCTGCCTCGACCAGCTCGACGCCTTCGGGCGCATCCAGGACAAAGCCACGCACCGGCGTGTCGACGATGAAGTCGAGAAAGGCCTCGAGGCGCCCGGCGCCCGCCCGCCAGACGACGACACTCGCCCCCTCGACGGCGACGCTCACCGCATTCAGGGTGTCTCCCGCCGCGAGCGGGACGTGGCCGCCGGCATAGCCCGCCTCCTCGAGCGAGGAATCGGCGCCGTCGCCGCCCACGATCAGGACCCGGGCGATTCCCCGTCCCCGCCTCTATACCGTGCCGCACGCTCCTGGATCTCGCGCTGGTCGGCGTCGACCTGGGCCTGCACGTCCTCCTCGCTGCGCTCCGGTGCGCCGCGGGCGCGCCGGCGCTCGTTCTGGGCCTCGAGCATCTGGTCGACGTCCTCCATCTCCAGTCGGACCTCGTCCTCGTAGGAGCGGGTGGGCTTCCAGTCGAGCTGCTCGGCGCCCGAGCCGGGGTAGTACCTCCCGAGCAGCAGGAAGATGCCGATCACGAGCAGCAGCAGCACGAAGGCCGCGATCCCGAAGTACGGGTCCTCCCCCGCGCCGATGAACACGCACGCAGTCTAGGTAGCCTGCCCGCAATGCGCGAAGCCTTCATCGTGGACGCGGTCCGCACTCCCATCGGCCGCTACGGCGGCGCGCTCTCGAGCGTCCGGCCCGACGACCTCACGGCATCCGTGATCGGGGCAGCGGTGGAGCGCACCGGAGCCGACCCGCAGGCCATCGACGACGTGTTCATGGGCAACACGAACGCGGCCGGCGAGGACAACCGCAACGTGGCGCGCATGGGCTCGTTGCTCGCCGGCCTGCCCGTCGAGGTGCCGGGCGTGACCGTCAACCGGCTGTGCGCGTCCGGGCTCGAGGCGGTGAACCAGGCGGGGCGGATGGTGATGACCGGCGACGCCGATCTCGCGCTCGCGGGCGGAGTCGAGTCGATGAGCCGCTCGCCGTTCGTGATGCTCAAGCCCGAGCGCGGATTCCCGCGCGGCAACATGGATCTCGTCGACTCGACGCTCGGCTGGCGCTTCATCAACCCGCGCATGGCCGAGATGCACTCGACCGAGTCGATGGGCGAGACCGCCGAGAACGTCGCCGAGCGCTACGGCGTGTCCCGCGAGGACCAGGATGCCTTCGCGGCCGAATCCCACCGCCGCGCCCGCGCGGCGCAGGAGGCCGGGGTGTTCGACGAGGAGCTGATGCTGGTCAATGCCCCCCAGCCCAAGGGCGACCCGCTGCCCGTCCACGCCGACGAGGGCCCGCGCGCGGATTCGACCGTGGAGAAGCTCGCGAAGCTGCGGCCGGTGTTCCGCGCCGGCGGCAGCGTGACCGCGGGCAACGCGTCGTCGCTGAACGATGGCGCGGCGTGCCTCACGATCGCCTCCGAGGAGGGGGCGGGGAAGCTGTCGCGCGACCCGATCGCGCGCATCGTCTCCACGGGCGTGGCCGGCGTCGATCCTGGCTACATGGGGGTCGGGCCGGTGCCCGCCTCGCAGAAGGCGCTGGCGCGCGCCAGGCTGAGCGTGGACGACCTCGACCTCGTCGAGCTCAACGAAGCGTTCGCCGCGCAGGTGCTCGCCTCGATGCGCGAGCTCGGCGTCCCACACGAGAAGCTGAACGTGAACGGCGGCGCGATCGCCATCGGCCACCCGCTCGGCTGCAGCGGCGCCCGCCTGCTCGGAACGCTCGCCTACGAGCTCCGCCGCCGCGGAGCCCGCTACGGCCTCGCGACGATGTGCATCGGCGTCGGCATGGGAGCCGCGACGATCATCGAAGCGGTCTAGAGGAGAAAGGTCTCCAAGATCTTCCCAACCTCGGCTCCCGGCATCGGGCCGAGCCTGACGATCCAGCCGTCGCCGAAATCCTGTCGTAGCTTCGCCGCGTAGCCGGCCGCCTCCAGCGATGTTCGCACCTGGTTGGCGCGGGTGTTGCCGACGGACCCTCCCCAGCGGACGTCGACGCCGAAGTCGCCGGACTCCACCGGCCAGATCGTGATCTTGTCGGGCCGAAGTGGCGCGAGTTCATCCACAGGCTGAAGCTACCGCCCCCTCCTTTGCAGAACTGTTGCGCGCGACAACCAACTATTTGTCGCTGCCAACCATTCCATCAAGAACAGTCGCGCGAAGTCCAGGCGCTGCCGAGAGGTGCGATCGGAGCCGACCGACACGGATCCGCTACCGGCGGCGCAGGCGGCGCGCAATGGCGCGGCGAGCGCGCTTGCGGCGCTTCGCCGACTTCGCGGCCTCGCGCTCGCGGCGGTACTCGGCGATCGTCTGGCCCTCCGGGATGTCGCAGTGCTCGTAGATGTGGGGGGTCATCGCAGGCTTCCCTTCCCGTCGACCCACTGGGCCGTACCCGATTCGAGGTCCTCGAGTGCGCAAAGGAAGCGCTCGAGGCTGCGTGCTCGATCCATGTCGCCCGTGGCGAAGGCCTGGACGGTGCATGCCCAGACCTGTTCCATGAGTTGCTTTCGATCCGTCATGTGCGAGTCCTCTGCGCGTTGCCTGTCCATGTAACTCACAAGACGGACGGACGGCGCGAAATTACGCCCTCGAACATCCGGCCAGCGTGTAGGGTCCGCCGCCGTGATCGAGTTCGAGCTGACGGACGAGCAGAAGCTGATCTCCGACACCGCGCGCGAGTTCGCGGACGGCGAGATCATTCCCCGCGTTCGCGACAACGACCGCAACGAGCACTTCGATCTCGAGCTCGTGAAGAAGATCGCCGACATGGGCTTCCTCGGCGCGATCGTCTCCGAGGAGTACGGCGGCCGCGGCCTGGACTACCGCTCCTACGGGCTGATCGTCGAGGAGATCGGCCGCGCGGACTCCTCCGCGCGCACCGTCGTGTCGGTGCAGACCTCGCTCGTGTGCTCCTCGA
>JACCYP010000301.1 GCA_013696425.1 Thermoleophilaceae bacterium | reverse complement strand
CGGGCGTGACCCACGACATGCGGATCATGCGCGAGGAGATCTTCGGCCCGGTGGTGCCGATCGTGACCGTCGACTCCGAGGAGGAGGCCATCGAGCTCGCGAACGACTCCGAGTTCGGCCTCGGCGCGTCGGTGTGGACCCTCGACCGTGCGCGCGGCGAGCGGATCGCCCACCGGATCGAGAGCGGAATGGTCTGGATCAACGACCACATGTACACCCACGGGGCCTGCCAGTGCTCGTGGGGCGGGGTGAAGAACTCGGGCCTCGGGCGCTCACACTCGAAGTTCGGCTTCTACGAGTGCGTGAACATCAGGCTGCTCACCTGGGAGCCCTCGATCGCGCGCAACTTCTGGTGGCACCCCTACGACGCGAACCTCGGCAAGGGCCTCGACGCCGCGGCGTCCCTGCTCTACGGGCGCGACAAGGACAAGCTCGGCGCGCTGCGCCGCGGGGTACTGCCGCTGGCGAAGGTCGGCGCGCGCTCCCTGAAGCACGCGTTCCGGCGCTACTAGGCACCTACTCCGGCGCCACCTCGAGCACGAGCTTGCCGTTGTTCTCGCCGCTGTAGAGCTTCAGGAGCGTGGCCGGGAAGTTCTCGAGGCCGGGCACCACGTCCTCGCGCGTCTTCACTTCGCCGGCCGCGAACCACTTGCCCATGTCGGCCGCGCCCTCCGGCAGGCGGTCGAGGTAGTCGGAGAACACGAAGCCGGTCATGCTCGCGTGGTTCACGAGCAGCGACATGTAGTTCGCGGGGCCCACCATCGCGCCCGACTCGTTGTTGTACTGGGAGATCGCCCCGCAGATCACCACTCGCGCGTGACGTGCGAGCTTCGCGAGGGCAGCGTCGAGGATGTCGCCGCCGACGTTGTCGAAGTACACGTCGATCTTGTCGGGACAGTGCTGGGCGAGACCGTCCGCAACCGACCCCGCCTTGTAGTCGATGCAGGCGTCGAAGCCGAGCTCATCGGTCACGTAGGAGCACTTCTCCGGACCGCCTGCGATGCCGACCGCCCGCGCTCCCTTGATCTTCGCGATCTGACCGACGAGGCTGCCGACGGCGCCGGCCGCGCCTGAGATCACGACCGTCTCTCCCTCCTGCGGCCTGCCCACGTCGAGCAGTCCGAAGTAGGCGGTCATGCCCGGCATGCCGAGCGTGCTCAGCCACACGGGCAGTGGCGCCACCGATGGGTCGACCTTCTGGAGCGCCGCCCCGGCGACCGTCGCGTACTCCTGCACGCCGAGCAGGCTGCTCACGTGGTCGCCCTCGGCGAGGTCCGCGAGGTTCGAGGCAACGACGCGCCCCACGCCGATCGCGCGCATCGTCTCGCCGATGCCGACCGGCGGGATGTAGGACGGCGTGTCGGCCATCCAGCCGCGCATCGCGGGGTCGAGCGAGAGGTAGAGCACCTTCACGAGCACCTCGTCGGGGCCCGGGTCGCGGGCCTCCTCCTCGGTGAGGTTCCAGTCGCTGTCCTTCGGCAGGCCGACAGGGCGCGCCGCGAGCTTGATCGTGCGGTTGAGGGTCATGGGCCGACCCTAACGGCAGGTTAGTTGTAGCTCCTAACCACCTTTGTCATCCGGGCCTCGCTGGAGGCTGGAGCTGTTGAGACAACCAGCTCCCAGGAGGCCCAGATGGAAGTTCACGCTAGAGCACCGCTCAGTCCGATCGGCAGGCGCATTGTCGTCGGTCGTGTCACCACCGACGGTTGGTCGGTGAGGTCGGCGGCCGAGGCCGCCGGCGTCACCGAGCGCACCGTCTACCGCTGGCTCGCCCGCTTTCGCGCCGAAGGCGAGCGAGGCCTGATCGACCGCCGGCCGGTGCCCAGGCGGATCCCGCACAAGACCGCACCCGAGCGCGTGGAGGCGATCGCCGCGCTGCGGCGTCTGCACATGACCGCCGCCGAGATCGCCGAGCTGCTCGGGATGGCGCTCTCGACGGTCAGCCTGTGGCTGAAGCGCATCGGGCTCGGCAAGCGCTCGCGCCTGGCCCCACCGGAGCCACCGAACCGCTACGAGCTCTCCCGCCCCGGCGAACTCGTCCACGTCGACGTGAAGAAGCTCGGCCGGATCTCAGAACGCGGCGCCGGCCACCGTTTCACCGGCCATCGCCGCAGTCAGTTCAAGGTCGGCGAGCGGCGCCAGGTAGCGACCGGCTGGGAGTTCGTGCACGTGATGGTCGATGACCATTCACGCCTCGCCTACGCCGAGGTCTTCCAGGGCAAGGCCGAGAACGCGCGCATGGCGGTCGCCTTCCTGCGTCGCGGCATCGCCTTCTTCGCCGAGCACGGCGTCCGCGTCGAGCGGGTGATGAGCGACAACGGCGCGGGCTATGTCTCGCGCGCCCACGCGATCGCCTGTCGCACGCTCGGGGTGCGCCACACCCGCATCCGGCCCTATCGCCCGCGCACCAACGGCAAGGCCGAGCGCTTCATCCAGACGATGCTGCGCGAGTGGGCCTACGCGCGCATCTACGGCAGCTCGGCCGAGCGCGAGCGCCAGCTGCCGGTCTTCCTCGAGCGCTACAACTTCAGACGACCACACGGCTCCATCGGAAAGCGACCGCCCGGCTCACGCCTGACGAAGGCGGTTGGGAACTACA
>JACCYP010000252.1 GCA_013696425.1 Thermoleophilaceae bacterium | reverse complement strand
GATCATGCCGGCGCCCAGGTCGGAGACGATGTCGCCGTAGAGGTTCGGAAGCACCACGACGTCGTACTCCTCGGGGCGCGACACCAGTTGGTTGCAGAGGTTGTCGATGATCCGGTCCTCGAACTCGATGTCGGGATGGCGCTCGGCAACCTTGCGCGCGACGTCGAGGAAGAGGCCATCGGAGAACTTCATGATGTTGGCCTTGTGGGCCGCCGTGACCTTCTTGCGGCCGTTGTCCTCGGCGTACTGGAAGGCCGCCTCGACGATGCGGTCGGAGCCGAACACGGAGATCGGCTTGATCGAGATGCCGGCGTCCTCACGGATCTCGGCACCGAGGCCCTTGAGCGCCTCGCGCAGCGTGGCGTTGTCGGGCGTGCCCATCTCGAACTCGATGCCCGCGTAGAGGTCCTCGGTGTTCTCGCGGACGATGACGAAGTCGACCTCGTCGAAGTGGGAGCGGACGCCCTCATAAAGCTTGCACGGGCGCACACATGCGTAGAGGTCGAGCTCCTCGGCCAGGAACTTCTGCAGGCTCTTCACCTCGTCCGAGCCGCGCTCGAACTCGATGCCCGCGTAGAGGTCCTCGGTGTTCTCGCGCACGATCACGATGTCGGTCTCGGGGAAGCGGGTGCGCACGCCCTCGTAGGCCTTGCAGGGCCGGATGCACGCGTAAAGGTCGAGCTCCTTGCGCAGCAGCACGTTCACCGAGCGGAAGCCGGAACCCACCGGAGTGGTGGTCGGGCCCTTGATGCCGACCTTGTTGCGCTTGATCGACTCGAGCGTCCGCTCGGGGAAGGGCGAGCCCTCCTCCTCGTAGATGTCGACGCCCGCGGGATGTTCGTCCCACTCGAACTCGACGCCGGTGGCCTCGAGCACGCGGCGGGTGGCTTCAACCAGCTCGGGGCCGGTGCCGTCGCCGGGGATAAGGGTCACTGTGTGGGCCATCGTCTCTCCGTCTCGCCTCGCCTGATCGGGGCGGGCGACATTAGTACGTGTGGCACGATCAACGGGTGTTCGGCGGTGGATCGATTCAGATGGGGCGCATCTTCGGGGTGCGGATCGGGGCCGACCCGAGCCTGTTCATCGTCCTCGTCCTGATCACGTTCTCCCTGACCGGGCTCTACGAGGACCTCTTCCCGGGCGAGCCGACCAAGGCGCTGATCCTCTCCGTGGCCTCCGCGCTCCTGTTCTTCGGCGCGATCCTTTTGCACGAGCTCGGGCATGCGGTCGAGGCCAAGCGCCTGGGCATCGAGATCGTCGGCATCGACCTGTGGCTGCTCGGCGGTGTGGCGAAGATGCGCCGCGACACGAACTCACCGGGCGAGGAGTTCAAGGTGGCCGTTGCCGGCCCGCTCGTGACGCTCGGGATCGTCGGGTTGTGCGTGCTGCTCGGCAGCGCCATCGCGGGCGGCTGGAGCACCTTCTTCGACATCGCCCGCTTCGACATCCCGCCCGGCGGCGCCGGGGAGGTGAGCGCCGTGCTCGGCTACCTCGCGCAGATCAACCTCGTGCTGCTGATCTTCAACCTGGTTCCCGGCTTCCCGCTCGACGGCGGCCGGATCGCACGCGCCATCGCCTGGCGCATCACGGGCGATCGCGTCAAGGCCACCCGCTTCGCCGCCCTGCTCGGGCGCGGGTTCGCCTACATCCTTGGCGGGTTCGGGGTCTACTTCCTCTTCCAGGGCGAACTGATCGCCGGTGTGTGGGGCATCTTCATCGCGTTCTTCCTCTACCAGGCAGCGAGCGCGGCCGAGGTGCAGACCAACGTGGCCGCGCGCGTGGAGGGCGTGAGCGTGGCGGACGTGATGGACCCCGAGCCGGTGTCGATCGGCACCCTCGTGAAGCTCGACCGAGCCCTCGAGGACTACTTCCTACGCTACGGCTGGCCGTGGTTCCCGGTGGTGGATCACGACGGGCGCTTCGTGGGCTTCGTCGGCCGCCAGGCGGTGGAGGACGTGCCCGAGGAGCTGCGGCCCACCTGGACCGTGGACGAGGTGACCACCAAGGACGCCCCCGGCACGTTCCGGGTGCCGATGGACGAGCCGCTCGAGACGCTGCTCGGCTCCGACGGGCTGCGCCAGCTCGGTGCGCTGATGGCGGTGGACGGCGAGGGGCGCCTTCGGGGAGTCGTGACCCTCGACCAGGTGCGCCGGGCGCTGAATCCGGCGACCTGAAGCATTTCTCATCGGCGCTCCCATGGCACGACGCTCGCCCACGCTCCTGGTCAGAGGGCACCCCGCCTGGAGCGATCTGGATGCCGAGAAGCGCGCGGCGCAGCGGCCTCCTTCCGACGCGACTGTCGCGGATCTCCTGCGGCGGGGAGTCCGCCTGTCGAGACAGGCGGCGCAGCTGCGACGCGGGTTGCGGGACGGCGATGGCGAGCTCGCCACCGGACCCTGACCTGGGGGCGGTAACCGCCGCCTTCATCCGGGCCGACGCGCAGTTCGTGGTGGTGGACGGGTTCGCCCTGATCGCCAACCGATACCTGCGGGCGACAGCGCCCCGCTCGACTTCGAGACGGTGCGCGCGGCAGCCCACCGGACGGACCTCGGGACCGGTGAATTCATGGTCGCGGGACTCAGGACCGTCGTCGCCATGAAGCGCCTGTCGGGGCGCCCGCGCAATCGCAACGACCTTGCCGAGCTCGAGGCCGAGCACGGCGAGCTGCCGATCGATCCGGTGCCCGGTCTCGACGACTGACGGCCAGCCGGGCGCGTCGGCGTTCGGCCGGTGCGAGACCCGGCGCCGTATCCCTGGTGCAACGGTCTTATAGGATCGCCGCCGCCTCACCCCCTTCATGCCTGAGCACGACGTTCTCGTCATAGGAGCCGGCCTCGCCGGTCAGCGCGCCGCCCTCGCAGCGGCGGAGGAGGGCGCGTCCGTCGGGATCATCTCCAAGGTCCATCCGGTGCGTTCGCACTCGAATGCGGCCCAGGGCGGCATCAACGCGGCGCTGAATCCCGAGGACTCGTGGGAGTCGCACGCGTTCGACACGGTGAAGGGCTCGGACTACCTCGGCGACCAGGACGCGATCGAGATCATGTGCCGCGAGGCGCCGGACGAGCTCCTGCACCTCGAGCACATCGGCGTGACCTTCCACCGCAACGAGGAAGGCAAGATGGGCACGCGCGCCTTCGGCGGCGCCTCCGCCGCGCGCACCTACTACGTGGCCGACATCACCGGCCAGGCGATCCTCCACGTGCTCTACGAGCAGCTGATGAAGCACGACGAGGTGCACCGCTACGAGGAGTGGTTCACCACGAGCCTCGTGCAGGACGACAAGGGCAACGTGGCCGGCGCGATCACGCGCAACATCCGCGACGGGTCGATGGAGCTCTTCAGGGCGAAGGCCGTGATCCTCGCGAGCGGCGGCAACGGACAGGTCTACAACCCGACCACCAACGCGCTCATCTGCACGGGCGACGGCATCGCGATGGCCTACCGCCTCGGCGCGCCGCTGATGGACATGGAGATGGTCCAGTACCACCCCACAACGCTCCAGGGCAACGGCCTGCTGATCACAGAGGGCGCCCGCGGCGAGGGCGCGCACCTCTACAACGCGAACGGCGAGCGGTTCATGGAAAAGTACGCGCCGAACAAGATGGAGCTCGCCTCCCGCGACGTCGTCTCCCGCGCCGAGCAGACCGAGATCAACGAGGGCCGCGGCTTCCCCGACGGCACCGTCGCGCTCGACATCACCGTCGTGCCGCGCAAGCGCATCCACGAGGCGCTCCGCGAGATCGTGAACGTGGGCCGCGACTTCGCGGGCGTCGACATCACCACCGAGCCGATCCACATCAAGCCCGGCAACCACTACGTGATGGGCGGCGTCAAGACCGACACCGAGGGCAAGACCCACATCCCGGGCCTGTACGCCGCCGGCGAGGTGGCCTGCGTGTCGGTCCACGGCGGCAACCGCCTCGGCGCGAACTCCCTGCTCGACACACTGATCTTCGGCCGCCGCGCGGGCCAAGACGCCGCCAAGCGCGCGCACTCGATCGCGCAGCCGGCCGCCTCCGAGACTCAGCTCGCCGACGAGCAGGCGATGATCGAAGGCATCATCCGGCGCGACAAGGAGAGCGGAAGGCGCGTGTCCGAGGTCAAGGCCGAGCTCGGCAAGATCATGGACGAGCACGTGGCCGTGTTCCGCGACGAGGCCGGGCTGCGCGTGGCGCTCGAGGTCGTGAAGGAGCTCAAGGAACACGCGAAGAACGTCTACGTCGACGACAAGGGCACCGTCTTCAACCAGGACGTGCTCGGCGCGATCGAGCTGCAGTTCATGCTCGAGAACGCCGAGGCGATCGTCATCTCCGCACTCGAGCGCAAGGAGAGCCGCGGGGCGCAGTTCCGCACGGACTTCCCGGAGCGAAACGACGAGGAGTGGCTCAAGCACATCACCGTGGCAACGGGCGGCGGGGGGCCGGAGCTCGACTACTCCGAGGTGACGCTCACGCAGTGGGAGCCTGAGGAGAGGACCTACTAGGCATGGCCGACTACACGCTCAAACTCCGCCGCTTCGACCCCGAGTCCGGCAAGGCCGCCTACTGGGAGGACTTCGGCGTCGACCTCCCGCCCGAGCGCTCCGTGCTCGACGGCATCCTCCAGGCGCGCTCCCGCGACGACGGCTCGATCGCCATCCGCTGCTCCTGCCAGGCCGCCATCTGCGGCTCGTGCGCGGTGCGCATCAACGGTAAGACCGCGCTCGCGTGCAACACCAAGCTCGGCGAGGCCCAGGACATGGCCCGCTCACGCCGCGGGCGCGAGGAGATCACCGTCGAGCCGATGGGCAACTTCCCGGTGCTCAAGGACCTGGTGGTCGACATGGACGCCGTGCACTGGAAGAAGGTCCAGCGCGTGGTGCCCTGGCTCCTGCCCGAGGGCGACCCGCCCGAGCGCGAGTACATCGTGCCGGCGGAGGCGATGATCGACATCACGCAGTCGATGGCCTGCATCCAGTGCGGCGCGTGCGTCGGCGCCTGCCTGTCGCTCGAGGCCGACCCGGAGTTCATCGGCCCTGCCGCTCTCGCCAAGGCCTACCGCTTCATCGGCGACCCGCGCGACGGCCAGCACGAGGAGCGCCTGAAGGATCTCGCCGAGGACCCGCACGGCCTCTATGACTGCACCCATTGCTTCGCGTGCGTCGAGGTCTGCCCCAAGGACGTGGCGCCGATGAACCAGATCATGCGCCTGCGCCGCATGGCCACCTCGGACTACGAGATCAAGGACAAGAACTCCGGCTACGGCCACGAGAAGGCGTTCGTGAACCTCATCGAGAAGTACGGGACGCTGCACGAGTCGCAGCTCCTGCCGCGCTCATACGGCCAGGGCAGCCTGATCCGCTCGCAGGTCGACCCGAGCTCGCTGAAGCAGCTCACGGCCTCACTCCCCACCGTCATCGGTGGGCTGAAGAGCGGCAAGGTCTCGCCCGTCAAGGCGCTGATCCACCACAAGCTTCCGGACCAGAAGCAGATCCGGCGCATATTCCACGAGATCGAGTCCGAGGACGAGCGCCTCGAGCTCAACCTCTACATCGTCGGTGAAGAGGCCACCGAGGAAGAGGGCGCGATGGCTGAAGGGAAAGGATCTGAGACGTGATGTCGAAGCGCACCATCAGAGCGCGGGGCAGGATGCCCCGCGGAGGTAATCGATGAAGGTTGCTTACTGGCCCGGGTGCGTATCCCGCGGCTTCACGCCCGAGCTGCACGGGTCGGTCGCGAAGGTCGCGCCGATGCTCGACATCGAGCT
Organism: Thermoleophilaceae bacterium; assembly: GCA_013696425.1. Lineage (GTDB taxonomy): Bacteria > Actinomycetota > Thermoleophilia > Solirubrobacterales > Thermoleophilaceae > JACCYP01. The sequence goes on along the minus strand of JACCYP010000252.1, from coordinate 5,140 downwards.
CGAGGAGCTCGACCGTGCGAACTGCTGCGGCGCCGGCGTTATCGCCGAGCACTCCCAGGAGCTAGCCGACACGCTGAACGCCCGCACCTTCGCGCTCGCCCAGGACGTGGACGGCGCCGCGGGCATGATGAACATCTGCTCGACCTGCCAGGGCGCGCAGTCGGAGTGCCAGGAGCGCCTCGACGCCGACACCGACTACCGCTCGCATGTCAATGGCCACCTGAAGCCGGAGGGCCTCTCGTATGAGAAGGCCGGCGACTGGTGGAACAAGAACTTCCTCTGGCTGCTGGTCGAGGAGATCGGACTCGACGCCGTGCGCGAGCGCGTCGTACGCCCCCTCGAAGGCCTGCGCGTGGCCCCCTTCTACGGCTGCTACATCGTGCGGCCCACCAAGCGGCTCGGCTTCGACGAGCATCCCGACCGCGACACATACATCGAGCAGCTGCTCGCGGCTCTCGGCGCCACGCCCGTCGACTACGCGGGCAAGCACAAGTGCTGCGGCTTCCCCGTGATCACGATGGCCAAGCACACCTCGCTGCGCCAGGCCGGCTCGCAGATCGCCGACGCCCTCGATGCCGACGCCGACTGCATGGTCACGCCGTGCCCGCTCTGCCACCTGAACCTCGACCTCCAGCAGCCCGACGCGGCGAAGTACGTCGAGCGGGACCTCGGCATGCCGGTGCTCCACCTGCCCCAGCTGGTGGGGCTGGCCCTGGGCCTCGAGCCCAAGGAGCTCGGCATGAACAAGCACGTCATCGGGACCAAGGACGTGCAGCGCAAGATCGCCGAGCTGGCCGCGGCCTAGCAGCCGCCGTTCATCAGGGTTATACTCTCCCAGTATGACTCAGCGAATCGGCGCCAAGGGGCAGGTCGTGATCCCAAAGACCGTCCGCGATCGGCTCGGCCTCCAGCCCGGCGCGGAGGTCCAGTTCGACGACGACGGTGAGGCGGTGACCATCCGCCGTGCCGATCCCGATCGGCCCGCTCTGCGTGGGCGTTTCGGGGCAAGCGGGATGGCGGACAGGCTGCTGGCCGACCGCCGCGCCGAACCCCGGTGAGCGGCGCCGTCTGCCTCGACTCCTGGGCCGTGCTCGAATGGCTCGACGGGAACGAGCCGGCAGCAGAGCGGGTGGAGCTCGCGATGAAAGCGCGCCAGCTGATGAGTTGGCTCAACGCCGTCGAGGTCTACTACCGGATCGAGCGCGACCACGGCCGGTCCGAGGCGGACGAGGTGATCAACGAATTGAAGACATCGGTAGAGCTCGATCTTCCGACCACCGCGCGTTGCATCGCGGCGGCCCGGATCAAGACCGGGAACCCCATCGCGCTTGCCGACTGCTTCGCGGTGGCTACGGCCGCGGCACGGGGCCTCCCGCTGCTCACCGGCGATCCGGAGATCATCGACGCGCGCGATCTACCCTGCGAGATCGAAGACATAAGGGCATGAAAAAACCGGCCTCCCAGCCGGCTCTTTCACTACTTTGGCGTGTACCCCATTCCGCCCTGGCGAGAAGTTCTGTGCCGCTCCTCCATGGTGCGTGATCCGGGCCGGATCCTCTTCCCCTTGCAAGGGGGATCTTCGGGTTACCAAAACTTTCCCCCGCCCTACCCCGCGGGCCCGTTAAGATCATGCGCATATGTCTTCCGCTGTGACGGTCGCCACGGGGGTCTTCGAAGACCTGACGGCGATCGGACTGAAAACACTCCTCACGGATGAGGCGAGCACCGAGCTCGTGGCCCACGGCGTCCGCGCCGAGGACATGCCGCGCATGTTGAGCGAGCTTCACCCGGACGTCGCGGTGCTCAACTTCGGCACCCTCCCGAGCGTCTCGGTCGTGCGCCAGCTCCACGAGGAGCACCCGAAGACCCGGTACGTGGTGATGGCGAACCGCCCCACGACCGCCGAGGCCAACCAGCTGCTCGCATTCGGCGCCACCGCCTGCGTCTCCAAGGACACACAGGCGCGCGACATCGTGAACGCCGTGCACCTCGCCTCCCGCGGCCTGCAGGTCGCCCCGCGCCCGCACGAGCTCGAGAACGGCGGCGCCGAGCTGCTCACCCCGCGCGAGGCGCAGGTGCTCGAGAAGCTCCAGGAAGGCATGACCAATGCCCAGATCGCACTCGAACTCTCGATCGGCATCGAGACCGTGCGCACCCACGCGCGCAACATCTACGCGAAGCTCGGCGTGTCCTCGCGCCGCGACCTCGCCCTGCGAGGCGCCGGCGCCGGGGGAAGCACCGCGCCGGTACCCGCGCTTTAGGCGCTAGGCGCCCACGTCCTCCACCTGGTTCTCGATCTGCTCCTTGAGCTGGGCGAGCGCGTCGCGCAGCACCGGTTTCATCAGCTGGCCGGACACGAGGTCGGCCATCAGCGCCAGCACACCGCCCGGCGCCTGGTAGGAGAGCCGTAGCGAGACCTTGGTCCGGCCACCGCCCGCGTCGCGGATGATGAAGCGGCCGCGCTGCTCGAGGCCGGTGATGCTCGCCCACGCCATGTCGCCGGGGCGCTCGTACTCGACCACCTCCACGAACGAGCCGACCTCGGCCGAACCGAGGCGGATCCGCGTCTTGTAGCGCGCGCCGAGGCCGTGGCGCTTGGGGCCGTCGGGCTCCCAGCGGGTGATGGCCCGGAAGAAGCGCCGGATGTTCGTGGGCTCGGTCGCGTAGTCGAAGATCTGCGGACGCGGTGCGTCGATCACAACCGACTCCTCGACGCGCATCAGATCCGCATCAGCCGATGAAGGGCAGGCGGCGTTCGGCCGCGAGCTCGTCGAGCGTGAGCTGCATGTCGCCGATGATGTCGGCATAGGCCTCGACCAGGTCCGGTTCCTCGCCGTAGCGCTCGCGCAGGTTGATCGGGTCGAGCACCTGGATGGTGATCTTCGCAGGCAGCGGAACGTGGCCTGCCATGTCGCCCACATTCACGATCCAGGGCAGACCGAGCGAGATCGGCAAGACCTTCAGGCGGAACATCTTGTCGAGGCGCAGCGCCTTGGCGAGCCCCTCCCCGCGCGAGAGGAACAGCGAGGTCTCCTGGCCGCCGATCGAGACCACAGGCACGAGCGGCACGTCCTTGTCGAGCGCCAGCCGGATGAAGCCCTTGCGTCCGCCGAAGTCGACCTTCCCGGACTCCCAGCTCGGGCGGTGGACCTCGTAGTCCCCACCGGGGTAGACGAGCAGCGCCGCACCGGACTCGAGCGCCCGGTTCGCGTTCTTGTGCGACGCGGCGACGGTGCCGAACTTGCGCAGCCGCCCCAGGCCCGGCATCGCCAGCACGAGGTTGTGGGCCAGCTGGTAGAAGCGCCGCTCGACGCCGAAGTAGGTGGCGAAGGCGAGCGTGAAGACCGTAGTGTCGGGCGTGAGGTTCCCGCCCGAGTGGTTGCCCACCAGCAGCACCGGGCCCTCCTCGGGAATCTTGTCGAGGCCGCGTACCTCCGCCCGGAAGTAGAGGGTCGCGAGCAGCCACATGCCCGCGAGGTTCTCGCGGATGTAGTCCGGATCGCGCTCGTCGAGATCGGCCTTCGGGATGCGCTTGGCCAGCTGGCCCGCGAGGGCCGAGCCGACGTCGCCAGCGACGCCCACCTAGGCCGCCGCCGGGCGCGGGAGGAGGTTCCGCGTGAGCAGCTCCTCGGCGAGCTGTACGGCGTTCAGGGCAGCGCCCTTGCGCAGGTTGTCCCCCACGATCCAGAGGTTCAGTGCGCGCGGATGCGAGGGATCGCGGCGGATGCGCCCGACCTGTACCGCGTCGCCGCCGGCCGCGCCGATCGGCTGCGGGTACTCCCCCGCTCCGGGGTTGTCGATCACCGTGACGCCGGGGGCCTCCGCGAGCAGCTCGCGGCACTCCTCAGGGGAGTACTCGTCGCGGGTCTGTACGTTGGCCGACACGCCGTGGCCGGTGTACACCGGCACGCGCACGCACGTGGCGGAGATTCCGATGTCCTCTGTGCCGAAGATCTTGCGCGTCTCGGCCATCACCTTGCGCTCCTCGGTCGTGTAGTCGTCGCCGTCCATGAAGGTCTCGACCTGGGGCAGCACGTTGAAGGCGATCTGGTGCGGGTAGACGCTCGGGCGCTCGAGCTCCTTGGCGTCGATGATCGCGCGGGTCTGGGTGTGGAGCTCATCGACGGCCTTCTGCCCGGTTCCGGACACGGCCTGGTAGCTCGACACCACGAGCCGCTCGATGCCGGCGACGTCGAAGATCGGCTTGAGCGCCACGACCGTCTGCATCGTGGTGCAGTTGGGGTTGGCGACGAGCCCGCGATGCCCGTCGAGAGCCTCGGGGTTCACCTCACTGACCACCAGCGGCACGTCGTCGTGCATCCTCCAGAAGCTCGAATTGTCCACCACGACGGCACCGGCGTCGGCGAACTTCGGCGCCCACTCCTCGCTGCGTGCTCCGCCCGCCGAGAACAGCGCGAGGTCGAAGCCCTGGATCGACTCGTCGGTGAGCCCCTGTACGACGAGGTCGGTATCGCGGATGGGCTTGCCGACCGAGCGCTCGGAGGCGAACGCCACCACCTCGTCGGCGGGGAAGGAGCGCTCGCGCATGATGCCGAGGATCGTGCTCCCGACGGCGCCTGTGGCGCCCACGACGGCGACCCTCATGAGACCACCGGCCTGTGGTCGCCGGCCACGTCCTCGCGGCGCACGGCGTCGGCGCCGAGGTCGAACGCCTCATGGAGACGCTTCACCGCCTCGGGCACCTGGTCCTCACTCACGACGCACGAGATCTTGATCGGCGAGGTCGAGATCATCTCGATATTCACACCGGCCTCGCCCAGCACGGTGAACGCCTTGGCCGCGACGCCCGGGTGGCTCTTCATGCCCGCGCCGACGAGCGAGACCTTGCCCATCGACTCGTCGCTCGCGATGTCGCCGATGCCGAGCTCCTCGCGGATGGGCTCGAGCGCGGCGCGCGCCGCGGCGAGATCGGAGCGCGGGACCGTGAACGACATGTCGGCCCCGTCGCCCGCCGTGTGGGGCTCGTTCTGGATGATCATGTCCACGTTCACGTTCGCCTCCGCGAGCGCCGTGAGCACGCGCCCCGCGATGCCCGTCGAGAGCCTCGGGGTTCACCTCACTGACCACCAGCGGCACGTCGTCGTGCATCCTCCAGAAGCTCGAATTGTCCACCACGACG
>JACCYP010000224.1 GCA_013696425.1 Thermoleophilaceae bacterium | reverse complement strand
TGGGCCTTCTCGCGCGTCGGGTACTGGCCGTGGAAGACGACGTAGAAACCGGGCTTCAGGCTCGCGTAGTCGTCTGAGCGCAGGATGCCGACGTCGTCGATCCCGTCCTCGAGGGCCTGCTTCGCGCGGCGGCGGGCAACGCTCTTCGAGGACGCGGACACGAGGAATACGCTCCAGGCCGCCTCCCCCTTCGGCCAGCTCGCGATCCCGTCCTCGTCCTTCTTGATCTTCCTCTCCGTGGTGGTGCGCTCGGTCGGGGTCGGAGTCGGAGCGGGGGTCGGTGTGGGCGCGGGGGTGGGCGTGGCCGAGGGTGCGGTGCTCACGCCGGTGCCGATGCCGGCCGTGGTCTTCGGCTTTCTCGCGGTCGTCTTCGGCTTCGGGGCGGCGACGGTGGGGAGCGGGACGGAGGATGTGGGTGGTGCGGTCTCGCGCCCGGGCAGGCCGGTGCCGACCTGCTGAGTGGGGACGCTGGCGTCCGCGGTCTGCTCGGCGTCGTCGCCGATTCGCGAGAGCGCGATGCCGAGTCCGGCGCCCGCGAGCAGCAGCACGCCGGCGACGATCATCGCCGGGAGCCGCCAGCTCGGCGGCTTCTTGTAGTCGAGGGCGAGGCGCTCGCCGCACTGCAGGCACACGAGCTGGCCCTCCTCGGAGGGCGCGCCGCAGTTCGGGCAGTGGGGCTCCTCGACGGCGGGGACCACGGCGGAGACGGGGTCGCCCTGTGGTGCCTGCGCCGGCGCGGCCGGCGGCGCCTCGGGTGGCGACTGCGGCTGCGGCGTCTCCGGCGGCTGACCGCCGATCGGGCTCTGCGGTCCCTCGGCCACTACTCGTCCTCCCGCTGGACGGCCTGGCCGTTGCCCTGCTCGGCCTCGTCGGGCGGCCGGTCCTCCTCGCGCGGCGTCTTGCCGTTGCCCTTCGCCTCGTCGTCGGGCTCGCCCTCGGGCGGGGTCTGCGACTCGGCGGTGGGGATCACGGCGGTCTGCGCCTCCGCGGCGGGTACGGCCTGGGCCCCGGGAGCGGGGGCCGCCGGCGCCTCGGGCTCGGGGCGCCAGTCGCGCGAGGTGCCGCAGCGCGAGCAGTACTTCTCCTCGGTGCCGATGAGCGACTGGCAGCGCGCGCAGCTCCCGGCGATGCCGGTGGCCATCACCTCGTCGAGGCCCTGACCGTGGCCGAGCGCGGCGTCGAGCGCGCGTGCCTCCTCGTCGACTGCGCGCACCTCGCCGGTCTTGCGGCGCACGAGGTCGGCGTCCGGGCGCTCCTGGCGGTGCTGCTCGTACACGAGCGCCCCGAGGTCGGCCAGCATCGCTTCGCGCTTCTGGCGCAGCACCCGCAGGCGGCGGCGCATCAGGCCGCGCTCGCGCACGCTCGGCTTGCGCTCCTGCTCGGCGGGGGCGGACGGATCCGCGCCCGCGGGCACGGCGGAGCCGGAGGCAGTGCGCTCGGCGGCATCGCCGGCGCGCTTTCGGAGCTTGTCAACGAAGGCGGGCAAAAAGGGGGGGTGGGTTCAGGATATGCCGAACCCGTAACGCCGACGTCGGTCGATCGTTGCGCTTGTCGCCCACGGGTCACGCGGCCCCGCCGAAGCTGCCTGGAAAGGCAACGAGAACCGGGAGGACGGCATGTATCGACTGATGGGAAGGGCACACGCGGGGCTGCTGCGGCTCGGCGACACGCGGGGGCAGGGCACCGTGGAGTACGTGGCGCTGATCCTGCTCGTCGCGCTGGTGTTCGCGGGCGTGGTGGCGGCGATGAAGGGATTCAAGTCGAGCTCCGGCAAGGACCTCGGCGACGCGATCGTGCAGAAGATCCAAGACGCGGTGGAGCAGGTCAAGTTCTGACACCACCGTGATCGGCGGCGCCTGCTCGCGCCTGGCTGCGCCCACGGTGCTCGCCGATGCTTTGCATCGACTGCGCCCGCGGACCTGCCAGCCGCACTCAGGCGCTCGCCGAATCACGGCGGTGCCTGCGAGTATTGGCCGGTGGTCACCTCGGAGCTTCCGATAGCCGTTTTCGACTCGGGCGTGGGCGGGCTCACGGTGCTCCATGAGTGCCTGGTCTCGCTCCCGCACGAGGACTTCGTCTACCTGGGCGACACCGCGCGCTTCCCCTACGGCGACCGCAGTGCCGATGAGCTGCGGCGGTTCGCGCTCGAGCTCGCGGGCAGGCTCGTCGACGACGGTGCGAAGGCGCTCGTCGTGGCGTGCAACTCCGCGACCGCCGCGGCGGCGCCCGCACTGCGCGAGGAGTTCGGGACCCGGCTGCCGGTGGTCACCGTGGTCGGGCCGGAGTCGCGCCTCGCTGCCGGAGCCACCACGGGCGGCCGCGTGGGCCTGCTCGCCACGCCCGCGACGGTCGCCAGCGGCGCGTACGAGCGCGCGCTCGCCGAGCACGCGCCGGATGCGGAGCTCTTCGCGGTTCCGTGCCACGCCCTCGCGCCGCTCATCCAGGCGGGCGGGGAGGTCGACGAGCGCGTGGTCGCGAGTGTCGAGGACGCCTGCGCGCCGCTGCGGGAGAACGGCGTCGACACCGTGATCCTCGGCTGCACGCATTACCCGCTTGTCCGCCCGGTCATCCAGCGCGCCCTCGGGCGCGGCGTCGAGGTGATCACCTCCGGCCAGGCGATCGCCGACGAGGTGGGGGAGGCCCTCGCCGAGGCCGGCATCGAGCGCGAGGAGCGCCGCCGCGGGGAGTACCGCTTCATGTGCTCGGGCGACGCGGAGTCCTTCCGCGCGGTCGGCACCCGCTTCCTCCAGCTGCCGCTCGGGGAGGTGCGCCACGTGGAGGTCGAGGCGGCAACCGCGGGGAGCGGTCGATGAGCCGGCCCGACGGCCGCGCGGCGGACGAGCTTCGCCCGGTCACGATCACCCCCGGCTTCGTGCGCTCCGCGAGCGGGTCGGTGCTGATGGAGGCGGGCGGCACACGCGTGATCTGCACGGCGTCGGTGGTCGAGGACGTGCCGCGCTGGCTGCGCGACAAGCGGCGCGGTTGGGTGACGGCCGAGTACTCGATGATGCCCGCGTCCACCGGCGCCGGGGACCGCAAGCCCCGCGACGTTACGAAGGGCCGCCTCGACGGGCGCTCGGTGGAGATCCAGCGCCTGATCGGGCGCTCGATCCGCGGCGTGATCGACTTCGAGGCCCTCGGCGAGCGCACGGTCTATGTCGACTGCGACGTGCTCGAGGCCGACGGCGGAACGCGCTGCGCGTCGATCACGGGCGGGTTCGTTGCCCTGCATCTGGCGATGAAGCGGCTGGTGGCGGAGGAGAAGCTCGAGAATGTCCCGCTCACCGGCACGGTGGCCGCGGTGTCCTGCGGGATGATCGACGGTGAGGCGCGCCTGGACCTCGACTACATCGAGGACTCCTCGGCGGAGGTCGACGCCAACGTGGTGATGACCGGCGACGGCGGCCTGGTCGAGGTGCAGGCAACGGCCGAGCGCACGCCGCTCTCGCGCGCCTCGCTCGACGAGATGCTGGCACTCGCCGCCGGCGGCATCGAGCAGCTGAAGGCCGCTCAGGAAACCGCCGCCGCGTCCTGACGTGCGCCTGGTGCTCGCCACGCGCAACCCGCACAAGGTGAGGGAGTTCGGGCCGCTGCTCGAGCCGCACGAGGTCGTGGCGCTCCCCGACGCGGTCGAGCTGCCCCCTGAGACGGGCGAGACCTTCGCCGAGAACGCGCGGGTCAAGGCCCGTGCCGCGGCCGACGCCACCGGCGAGCCCGCCTTCGCCGACGACTCGGGCATCGAGGCAGCGGCGCTCGGGGGG
>JACCYP010000197.1 GCA_013696425.1 Thermoleophilaceae bacterium | reverse complement strand
CCGCGACTCGCGGGGCACGCCGAGGAAGGGTGCGTGGCCCGCGACAGCGTCGATCAGCTCCGGCGGGTAATCGAGCTTCTCGAGCTCGGCGAGCGCGATGCGCGGGTGGCCGGTCTCGAGATCGGGGTGCTTCTCGTAGTCGAGGTCGTGGAGGATCCCGGTGGCGGCCCACAGCTCGGTGTCCTCGTCCCACTTCTCGGCGTAGGCCACCATCGCCGCCTCGACACCGAGCACGTGCTTGCGCAGCGACTCGGACTCGGTCCACTCGCAGAAGAGCTCCCAGGCGCGCTCGCGTGTGACCTCGATGGGCATCGGGACGGAAGCTACTTCACGCCGTAGGAGCGCTTCAGCTTCTCGACCGCCGCGTCGTGGTCGTAGACCCCGCCGCGGCGCTTCCATTCGATGGCGAGCGTGCCGGACGGGGCGGGCAGGCCGATCGAGCTGCCGTCGGCGGTGAGTCCCTTCGCCTTCACGTTGCTCACGCCCGCGGGTACCACGAGGCGGATGCCGACACCGGAAGGCCCTCTCCATTTCAGCCGCGCACCGTCGCGGGTCGCCGTCAGGCGGAACGACACCGGGCCGCGCGTGGTGGGCGCGCCGGACACTGCGGTGGAGCGGCCGGGCTCGAGCCAGCGCGGAGCGATCGCCGAGCCGAGCGCGATGCCCTGGGAGTCCTCGCGCACGAGCATGTTGCGGATGAGCGTCACGTACTCTGCGGCCCACCAGCCGTGCGGGGTCATGTTGTCGTCGACCGCGCGCGAGCCATCGACGAGGATGCCGGCCTCGAAGCCGCCGTAGGAGGCGGTGGTGTGGGCGAGCGAGTCGTAGAGACCGCGCGTGACCTTCTTCTGCTCGCCACGCAGCAGCTCGGTTTGGAATACGCGGAAGCCGAGGTAGTGGTGCAGCTGGCGCCTATCCCGATAAGTCGCGATCCCCTCGCGGAAGTCCTTGCGCACGGCGTCGAGCGTCGCGCTCACGCGGGGATCGCGCGGTTCGAGCACGCCGGTGGGGTAGACCGCCCACAGGTTGCCCCAGTCCTGGCCGCCCTCGCCGTCGAGGCGCGGTTCCACGGCGAGGCCAGGGGATAGGCGGGCCGCGATCGAGGCCTGAAGGCTGTCGGCCTCCTTCTGGAACCGGGCTGCCGCGTCCTCGGAGCCCGCGGCGCGCGCGATGTCGACAGCGCCGCGAGCGCCGGCGAGCGCCCAGAAGTTGTCGCCGGCCAGATGGCCGCGAACCAGCTCGTTGTCCTGGAGGTCGGCGACCGGCAGCAGCCCGAACGGATCGGGCCGCCGTGTCTGCTCGAGCCAGCTCATCGCGCGCCCGACGCGCGGCAGCACCTGCTTCGCGAGCGCGGAATCGCCGGTGATGCGCACGTGCTCGGCATAGGCCCACAGCGCCTGGCCGAAGCCGTCGTACTGCTCGGGGCGGGAGATGAACAGCCCGTCGGGGCGCTGCCAGGTCTCGAAGAAGGCGAGGTTCTCGGCGGCGATGTCGCGCAGGCCCACGAGGTCGAACGCGTAGGTCATGATCGCCGCGTCGCGCAGCCAGAACGCGTGGTACTGGAGCTTGTTCACCGTCTGCACCCACTGGCCCGACTCGGTGCGGTAGCGCGGCACGAGCATGTTCACGAGCGACGCGTAGTAGGCGTCCTCGACCGCGGGCTCGGGGATGTCCACGCGCATGGAGCGCCCGACCACGGTCTGCAGCGAGCCGACGGCCCGCCTGCGGGCGGTCTCGAAGTCGCCGACCGGGGCGTAGGCGGCGACCCTGGCGAGCGGCATCGAGAACTCGAGCGTGTCCGACCGCCCCGGCCCGAGCCGGCGTTTCCAAGATGGCCGGTCCGGCGGACCGGAGGAGGCGCGGGGGACGCGTGCCACCGGTCCGGCGTCGGCGCGCGAGATCACGCCGTTCTTCTCGGAATGGGACTCCGAGCGCGGCTCGGGCACTCCCGGCTGGTTGTAGAGCCCGGCCTGGACCGGGGTGGCCGGGCGCAGGAAGCGGAACCGACGCAGCTCGCCCTTGCGCTCGCCCTCCGACCAGGAGAGGCGGGCGCCCCACCGCGCCGTCTGGGCCGCGCGCGTCGTGTTGGTCATCCTCACGCGCGCGAAGGCGTACGGCGCGCCGCTCGCCTCGGTGGCCACGACCTCGAGCCGGTAGCGCACGCCATCGGCCGTATCGGAGGAGGAGAACACCGGCCAGCGGCCATTATCGAGCGTGCGCAGCGGCTGGTTCCAGCGGCGCAGCGAGCGCCCGTGGTTCCAGCCCATCTCGGCGATCTCGGTGTAGATGTTGCCCTCGGGCGTGAGCTGCCCCCCGGCGACGTATCCGGGCACGCCGAGCTGGTCCGTCTGGGTCTTGACGAACGACCATGGCTCTGCCCCGGCGGCAGCCGGGAACGCCACGGCGGCGAGCGATGTGAGTACGGCCACGCGAAGCAAGGGGATGAGGGTAGAAGGGCGAACTTCCGAGGAAATGCCCTCCCGTACACTCGTCGCTTCCATGGACAAGTTCGTCATAGAGGGCGGGCAGCCCCTGAGCGGAACGATCACGCCTGCCGGCAACAAGAACGCGGCCCTGCCCGCGCTCGCGTCCTGCCTGCTCACCGAGGAAGAGGTGATCCTGCGGAACATCCCGCGGATCCGCGATGTGGACGCCATGGTCGGCCTGCTCCAGGCGCTCGGCGTCCGCTGCGAATGGCAGGAGGAGAACACCGTCTTCCTGTGCGCCGCGGACGTGACCGCGACGCGGCCCGACGAGTCGCTCACCACCAAGATCCGCGCCTCCTTCCTGCTCGCCGGCCCCCTGCTCGCGCGATTCGGCGAGGCGTTCATGCCCCCGCCGGGGGGCGACGTGATCGGCCGCCGCCGGCTCGACCCGCACCTCGACGCCTTCCGCGCCCTCGGCGCCTCGGTCGAGGCGGGCCGCAAGGAGTACAAGCTGACCGCTCCATCCGGCGGCCTGCGCGCATGCGACTTCTTCATGGATGAGCCGTCGGTGATGGCGACGGAGAACGCCCTGATGGCCGCCGCCCTCACCGAGGGCTCCACCGTGATCCACAACGCCGCGTCCGAGCCCCACGTGCAGGACCTCGCGCGGATCCTGCTGCAGATGGGCGCGCGCATCGAGGGCATCGGCTCGAACGTGCTGATCGTGCACGGGCGCGGCGAACTCGGCGGTGCGGACTACCGCATCGGGCCCGACTACATCGAGATCGCGTCGTTCGTGGCGCTCGCGGCCGTGACCGGTGGCGAGCTGCAGATCGACGACGTGGTACCCGAGGACCTGCGCATGACACAGCTCGTGTTCGAGCGCATCGGCTGCACGATGCTCTTCGACGACGGCGTGGCGCACGTCCCGGCCGGGCAGAAGCTGCGCGTGCGCGACGACGAGGGCGATGCGATCTCGAAGATCGAGGACGGCCCGTGGCCCGCGTTCCCGGCCGACCTCACCTCGATCGCGCTCGCGCTCGCCACCCAGGCCGAGGGAATGGTCCTCATCCACGAGAAGATGTTCGAGAACCGCCTGTTCTTCGTGGACAAGCTCGTCTCCATGGGCGCTCGGGTACTGCTCTGCGATCCGCACCGCGCGGTCGTGAGTGGCCCGAGCCGGCTTCACGGTGAGCGCATGGAGAGCCCCGACATCCGTGCCGGCATGGCGATGCTCATCGCGGCGCTGTGCGCGGAGGGCACCTCGGAGATCGGCAACGTGCGCCAGATCGACCGCGGCTACGAGCGGATCGACGAACGCCTGCGCGCCCTCGGCGCGCGGATCGAGCGCGTTCCCGCCGAGCGCCTCACCGCGTAGGCGCCCCCGATGATCCAGCCGATCCCGCCGGGGACCCGCGACGTCCTGCCGGACGAGATGCGCGAGCTGCGCGCTCTGTCCTCCTCGCTGCACGCCTCATTCGAGAAGGCCGGCTACGGCGAGGTGTGGACGCCCGCCATGGAGTACGAGGACGTGATGCGTCGCGGCGACGAGCGCACCGCCGGCTCGGGCTTCCGCCTCTTCGACGACGCGGGCCGGCTGCTGGTGCTGCGCTCGGACATGACCATCCCGATCGCCCGCGTGGTGGCCACCCGCTTCCAGGACGCGGAGATGCCCCTGCGCCTCTGCTACTTCGCGCACTCCTACCGCGCCGTGAAGAGTGGCACCGGCCAGTCGCGTGAGTTCCTCCAGGCGGGCGTCGAGCTGATCGGCGTGCCGGGACCGGAGGGTGAGGCCGAGGCGGTGTCGCTCGCGCTCGAGGGCCTCTCGGAGGCCGGCCTGGCCCGTCACCGGATCGGTCTCGGCGACGGCGATCTCTACCGGTCCCTGCTCGCGAACCTCGAGGTGCCGGACGAGGAGCGCGAGGACCTGCTCGGGGCACTGTCGCGGCGTGACCTGGTGGAGCTCGAGGCGCGCACCGAGCGCCTGTCGATCTCGCCCGAGTCGCGGGCGCTGCTCACCCGGCTGCCCACGCTGCGCGGCGGTATCGAAGTGCTCGGGCGCGCAAACGGTCCGGTCTCCCAGGCCGTCGAGCGCCTGCGCGAGCTCTACGAGCTGCTGGCTGAGCGGGGCGTGGCCGACCGCGTGATCTTCGACCTCGGTCTGGTGCGCGAACTCGGCTACTACACCGGGCCGGTGTGGGAGGTATATGACCCCGCGGTCGGCTTCATGCTCGGCGGCGGTGGGCGCTATGACGACATGATCGGGCGCTTCGGACGCGACCTGCCGGCCTGCGGCACGGCCCTGGACGTGGAGCGCGTGCACATCGCGAAGATGGCCGAGGAGAAGGGATGACCAGCGGCCTGACGATCGCCGTCCCGCGCGGCGCGCTGATGCCCGGCTCGCTCGACCTGCTCGACTCACTCGGCCTCGACACGAGCGAGGTGCGCTCGAACGAACGCAAGCTCGTGTTCCCTGACATCGGGGTGGTGACCATGCGCCCGAGCGACGGGCCGACCTACGTCGAGCACGGCGCGGCCGATGTCGGCATCACCGGCAAGGACGTGCTTCTCGAGGCGCCCGAGCGCGGCGTGTACGAGCTGCTCGACCTCGGCTTCGGCCGCTGCGAGATGGTCGTGGCCGCGCGCAAGGGCGACGACGTCATGGGCGAGTCGCTGCGCCGCCTCGGCCGCGTGCGCGTGGCCACCAAGTACCCACGGATCGCGCGCGAGCACTTCGCGTCGACCGGGCGCGAGGCCGACATCGTCGAGGTGAAGGGCTCGGTGGAGATCGGGCCGCTCACGGGCCTGGTGGACGGCATCGTGGACCTCACCGCCACCGGCAAGACGCTGATCGAGAACGACCTCGAGGTGCGCGAGGAGATCGTCGTGTGCACGGCCCGGCTGATCGCCAACCCCGTGGCCCACAAGCTGAAGGCCGCCGCCATCGACGATCTGGTGGGGAGGCTGCGCAAATGAGACCCCGGGGGTCATCACAGACCACGGGTCGGACCTGGGCGGCGAGGCCGGCGTGATCCTGAGCGACCCGACCCCTGCCGAGGTTCGCGGCACTGCAAGCCCGCCGGCCGGGCTCGCCGAGGATGTCGCGCGGATCCTGGCCGACGTCGCGAGCGGTGGCGACGACGCGCTCGAGCGCCTCACGGTCGAGTTCGACGGCGTCGAGCCCGAGGCGCTGCGCGTGCCCGTACGCGAGATCGACGACGCGCTGGCGCTGCTCCCGGCCGACGTGCTGGCGGGGCTGCGCACCGCAATCGCCAACGTCGACCGGGTGGCCGAGGCGCAGCTGCACGAGCCGGTGGGCATCGACCTCCCTGAAGGCCAGCGCGTGGAGATCTCGGAGTTCCCGGTGCGCCGTGCCGGCGCGTACGTGCCGGGCGGGCGCTCGCCCTATCCCTCGACCGTCGTGATGTGCGCGGTTGCCGCGCGCGTGGCGGGCGTCGAGGACATCGCCGTGTGCGCCCCGCCGGGACCGCAGGGCCACGCGCATCCCGTGATCCTGGCGGCCTGCGCGCTGTGCGGGGTGAGCGAGGTGTACCGCGTGGGCGGTGCCCAGGCGATCGCGGCGCTGGCGTTCGGCACCGAGACGGTGAAGGCGGTCGACGTGATCGTCGGCCCCGGGAGCCCGTGGGTGCAGGAGGCAAAGCGGCAGGTGGCCGGCACCCACGTTGGGATCGACAGCGTGGCCGGCCCGAGCGAGCTGGTGGTGGTGCTCTCCGAGGGCGCCGACCTGGAGCTGGCGCGCCTCGACCTGCGCGCGCAGGCCGAGCACGGTGAGGACTCCCTCGTCGTCGCGATCGCGGCCGACCGCAGGCTGCTCGACCCGCTCGAGGGGGACCGCGCCGTGCTCGTCCAGAGCCCCGACCCGGTGGGCCTCGCGGACGCGCTCGCGCCCGAGCACCTGCAGTTGATGGGCGCCGAGGCCGAGGGCCAGGCAGATCGCATCACGCGCGCCGGCTGCCTGTTCGTGGGCCGCGACGCGGCTACGGCGTTCGGCGATTATGTCGCGGGCTCGAACCACGTGCTCCCCACCGGCGGGGCGGCTCGCTACGCGAGCGCGCTCGGCCCGGCGACCTTCAGGCGGCGCATGTCCCGCGTTACCCTCGGCGACGGCGCCGCACAGGCCCTCGCGCGCGCCGGTGGGCCCCTTGCAAGAGCAGAGGGATTCCCCCTTCATGCCGAATCGATGGAGCGACGATGAGCCGCACCGCAGAGATCCAGCGCAAGACCGGCGAGACCGACATCGCCCTCTCACTCGTGCTCGACGGCACGGGCCAGGGGACGCGCGACACGGGCCTCGGGTTCTTCGACCACATGCTCGATGCGGTGGCGCGCCACGGCGGGCTCGACCTGACGGTGTCCGGCCGCGGCGACCTCCAGACCGGCGCCCACCACACCGTCGAGGACACCGGCCTCGCGCTCGGGCTGGCGCTCGACGAGGCGCTGGCCGACCGCGCCGGCATCGTGCGCTTCGGGCACTCCGTGGTGCCGATGGACGAGGCGCGCGCGAGCTGTGCACTCGACCTGTCCGGACGCCCACTGGCGCTCGTGTCGGGCGAGCCCGCCGACGCAGAGATAGCAGGCTTCGAGGCCCACCTGATGGAGGAGTTCATGCGCGCGGTGTCCGGCACGGCGAAGCTCACGCTGCACCTTCAGATCGAGGCCGGGACGAACCCCCACCACATGATCGAGGCCGGTTTCAAGGCCTTCGCCCGTGCGCTGCGCCAGGCGGTGGCGCTCGACCCCGGCATCCCGGGCATCCCCAGCACGAAGGGCCTCCTGTGAGCATCGCGGTGCTCGACTACGGCATGGGCAATCTGCGCTCGGTGGAGAAGGCCCTCGAGCACGTGGGCGCAGAGGCGGTGGTGACCAACGACCACGAACTGATCCGCGAGGCGGGCGGGATCGTGCTGCCGGGCGTCGGCGCGTTCCCAAAGGCGATGGGGCGGATCCGCGCGCTCGGCCTCGACGAGGTCGTGGGCGAGCGCCGCAAGGCCGGGGTGCCGCTGCTCGGCATCTGCCTGGGCATGCAGCTGCTCTTCGACTCCTCGGACGAGCTCGGCGGCGCGGAGGGCCTCGGTCTGATCGCGGGGCCCGTCGAACGGCTCGGCTCGAACGGGCTGAAGCTCCCTCAGATCGGCTGGAACGCGGTCGGCTGGCGCAGCCAGTCGGCACTCAACGCCGGCCTCCCCGACCCGGTGGCCTTCTACCACGTGCATTCCTTCGCCCCGTGCCCCGCGCGCACGGAGGATGTGCTCGGCACCGCGGAATACGGCGC
>JACCYP010000153.1 GCA_013696425.1 Thermoleophilaceae bacterium | reverse complement strand
CGGGCGAGTTCGAGGATGACTCCGCGCGCGGCGCGTACCCGGGCGACCCGGCCCCCGGTCATGACCCGATCTCCCATCTCGAGCTGGTCGCCCGCGCCGATGCCTACGCCATCGTCCCGGCGTCCGCGAACACGATCGCGAAGCTCGCCCACGGGCTCGCCGACAACCTGCTCACGAGCGCTGCGCTTGCCTCGCGCGCGCCGCTGCTGATCGCACCCGCCATGAACGACGCGATGTGGGAGCACCCGGCCACCGTGGCGAACCTCGCCCTGCTCCAGGAGCGCGGTGCCCTGATCGTGCCGCCCGAGACCGGCGAGCTCGCATCGAAGGGCGAGTACGGCACCGGACGGCTCGCCGAGCCCGCAACCATCGCCGTGGCGATCGAGGCGGTGCTCGGTGGCGCTGGCTACGCGCCCCGCTCGCTCGACGGCCTGCGCGTGCTCGTCACGGCCGGGGGCACGCGTGAGCCGATCGACTCCGTGCGCTACGTCGGCAACCGCTCCTCGGGGCGGATGGGAGTGGCGCTCGCCGCCGAGGCGGCGCGCCGCGGCGCCGCGGTCACGCTCGTGGCCGCGAACGTCGCGCTCGAGCGCCCGGGCGGTGTCGAGTGGGTGGCGGTCGAGACCGCAACCGAGCTCGAGCACGCCACGCGCGAGCGCTTCGGCTCCTCCGACGTGCTGTTGATGGCCGCCGCCGTGGCGGACTTCCGCCCGGCCGATCCGCTCGGCGAGAAGATCTCGAAGTCCGGCCGCGATGGCCTGGCGCTCGAGCTCGAGCCCACCGAGGACGTGCTCGCCGGGCTCAGCGCCGCGCGCCGCGACGGGCAGACGCTGATCGGCTTCGCGGCCGAGCACGGCCAGGGCGGCCTCACGCGCGCACGCGGGAAGCTCGAGCGAAAGAGCCTCGACGCCGTGGTGCTGAATGACATCTCAGACCCCGCGATCGGCTTTGACTCGGCCGACAACGAAGTCGTGTTCGTGACCGCCGCCGGCGAGGACCCCGTCCCGCGTGCCGCCAAGGAGGCGGTGGCCGCGGCGATCCTCGACCGCGTAGAGGGACTGCGGGCGCCGAAGACGGAGGCCGTCTGATGGACGAGCACGAACGCCGCCTCCAGGCACGCGGGGAGGAGGTCTATGACCTCTACCGGCGCGGTTCCGAGCTGCTGGAGGCCGGCGACTTCAACGCCGCCGCGATACCCCTCGCGAAGGCTGCCGAGCTCGAGCCGGACAAGAGCTCGATCCGCGAGGCACTCGGACGGGTCTACTTCCGCACCGGCCGCTTCCGCAAGGCGACCACGGAGTTCGAGGCCGTGATCGAGCGCTACCCCGTGAACGACTTCGCGCACTTCTGCCTCGGCCGCTCGCTCGAGAAGTCCGGCCGCCGCGAGGAAGCCCGCCGCCACCTGGCGCTGGCCGCCTGCATGCGCCCGGACCGCAAGGACTACCGCCTCTACCGCGACCGCCTGCGCGCGGCCTGAGCCGCGCCCGCCCGGGGCGGCCCGCCGCCTTGAGCCGTTCGTACCGGTTACCGAGACGAACGGTGCGCCGCGTCGACGGGGAGGAGTGGCAGAAGCTCCGCGAGCAACGCCCGCGGATCATCGAGCACGTCGCTCGGCCCGTAGCGGCGGAAGTCATCGCCGCGGGCCCGAGCCTCCCGTTCGCGCTTGCGGTCCTGCTCCCACGAGTAGCGCGAATTGTGGAACGTGTAGGAGTCGAGCTCGACCGTCAGCTTCAGCTCGGGCCAGCGGCAGTCGACCCGATGGGCTCCGGCCGGCTTGTTCATCACGGGGAGGACGCGGCCGTGCTTCCTGAGGAGCGCCAGGATCCCCCGCTCGAGCTTGCTGAGCGTGACCCGCGTGTCGCCGCTCATGATCCGGCGGAGCTTCGCCGCACCCTTGGCATTCGGGCGCCTGCCGAGAACGAGCTCGACGTGGCGTGGCTTCGTGCGGTACTTGACACCTGCCTCGTGGCAGGCCCGGGCCAGGTCGTCCTCGGGCAGCGATGCCGCGAGGTCGACCAGTGTTCGGGCGGGCGTGGTGCATCGGATGCGATCGAAGACCCAGACCTCCCGCGAGTCGACGCCGCCCACTCGCCGTCTGCAGACTCCCGCGACCCGGCGCGCGGATGTGGTCAGGACCGAGGGCGGGGGCGCCGGGCCCCGCACGAGCCCCATCAGGTGTGCGGCTGCGAGCCCGTACAGAGCGTCTCCGCCCGCCCCGGCGTAGACCGCCGCGAGGTAGTCGGAGCGGATATCCGGTGCTCGGTGGCCCACTCTGTAGACGCCGCGGTGCTGTGGATGAAGCCATCCGCTCTGCACCCCGCGCGCGATGGCCGCGGCAGAGATGCCGGCCGCAAGGAGGTCCCGGCGGCGGGCCACAC
>JACCYP010000122.1 GCA_013696425.1 Thermoleophilaceae bacterium | reverse complement strand
GGCGACGAGGTGCTGCGCCGGGTGGGCCAGGCGCTGCAGTCGGCCGTGCGTCCCTACGACCTGATCGCCCGCTACGGGGGCGACGAATTCGCGATCGTCACGATCGACGCCGGCGAGGAGCAGGCGGCCGAGGTGGCGCGGCGCGCGATCACGCGCCTCGAGGGCTCGCTGGAGGACATCCGCGTCGGGTCGTCGGCCACCGCCACGGCCGGCGTGGCGGCGTGGGCCCCCGGTCTCTCCCCGAGCGACCTCGTGGCCGAGGCGGACCGCGCCCTGCTCTTCGGCAAGCAGGAGGGCCGTTCCGGACAGGTGATCGACGCGTCGAGTCTGCCCGGCCTTTTCCGCCCAGGACGTTTTCGCCGGCGCACCGCGGAGACGGCGCCCATCGCCACGACGGCTCCGTGGCCGGCGGAGGCCGGCGAGGAGACCGAGCGCCTGCGCAAGCGCAGCCGCTCGCTGGCGCTCGCCACCGTGCTCGGCACCCGTCTCTCGGCGCTGAACGACCCGCGAGCGATCACCCGCACCGCGGTGGAGGAGCTGCACCGTGCGTTCGGCTACTTCCTCACGTGCGTGGTGCGGTTGCGCGAGGACGGCTACGTCGAGGCTGCCGCCGAGCACGGCCCCGCCCTCTCCCGCGTGAAGCAGCGCGACTGGGCGCAGCCCGCAGACACCGGCGTGATCGGGCGCTGCCTGGTCGAGCGCGTCCCGGTCATCCAGAACGACGTGCTGGCGGATCCGGACTACGTGGACACGCCGGAGACGATCTCCGTGCGCTCGGAGCTGTGCGTGCCGTTGTGGGTGGGTGAGGAGCTCTGGGGTGCGATCGACGTCGAGGAGAACGAGGCCGACGCCTTCGACGAGGACGACGCCCGGCTGGTGCAGACGGTGGCCGACCAGGTGGGCTCCGCGCTTCGCTCGGCGCTGCTCTATGAGCGTCTGGAGGCGGCCTACCTCGAGACGGCCGAGGTGCTCGCAGGGGCGCTCGAGGCCAAGGACTCGGGTACGGCCGCGCTGTCGCGCTCGATCGCGGAGAACGCGGTGGGCATCGGCCGTAGGCTCGGCATGACCGACGCCGAGCTCGAGACACTGCGCCTGGCCGCCCTGTTTCACGACATCGGGAAGCTTGCGGTGCCCGAGGCGATCCTCACCAAGCCGGGCCCGCTCACGCCCGAGGAGCGGGAGCTGGTGGAGGTCCACGCCCAGGTGGGCGGGCAGATCCTCGCGCCCGTCGAGTTCCTCCGCGAGGTGGTCCCGATCGTGATCCACGAGCACGAGCGCTTCGACGGCAACGGCTACCCCGACGGCCTGAAGGGTGAGGACATTCCGCTCGGCAGCCGCATCATCCTCGCGTGCGACGCCTACCACGCGATGATCTCCGAGCGCCCCTACCGTGCGCCACGCACGCACGGTGAGGCGGTGGCCGAGCTCAAAGCCGGGTCGGGCTCCCAATTCGACCCGCGCGTGGTGGTCGAGCTGGTGAGCGCACTCGACCCACCCGGGGGCCGTTAGGCCGTCGCCAGCCCGTCGAGGTGCGCGCGCCAGTCGCGCTCCACCTCGGATGCGGAGCGCATGAACGCGCGTTCGATGGCCGAGTTCGGGCCGTCGGGCTCCAGACGGAGGGCGAGCGCGATACAGGCCTCCCGGCCGGCGCCCTCCTCGAGCAGGTCGAAGATCGTGCCGCCGAGCAGGAAGGAGTCCTTGGTGGCGGGCGGGAACTCGGGTCGCGCGCCCTCGCGCAGGCGCCGCGATATGGCCGGACGCAGGTGCGGAGTCTGGCCGGAGAGCCAGGACGCCGCACCCTCGGCGAGCCATGCCCAGCGCAGGTAGCGCGCGAACGAGGCGGGGGAGAACGGCGGGGGGAGGAGCTTGTTGCTGGTGCCGAGCGCCAGGTGGGCGTACTCGTGCTCGGGTGAGAGCTCGAGTGCCTCGTGGGAGCCGGGTACGCGTGATGCGCGTGTGCGCAGGGCCGCGGGTGAGAGCACGTGGATCTCCCGCGCCGTGAACCAGCCGGCCATGTAGCGGCGCGCTGCTGGAGCGGCGGCCACGCGGGCGAGCGGCAGCCACGGGTGCGCCAGCGCGAGCATGAACGGGCGCGGGTGGATCACCACCGCCACCTCCTCGGGCACGGCGGGCAGGTCCTCGGCCAGGCGCGTGCGGAAGACCTCGAGCCGATCGAGCAGCCGTGACGCCTCCGCGGCCTGATCCTCGTCGTGCCGTGCGGCGAAGGAGGCCGAAGTCGTCTCTACCCAGGCCATCCCAGCAGGCTACGGGCTAGGGGCTATGCGAGGACCGGCACAGCCTCGGAGGCGATCGCTTCGATCTGCTCCGAGGCGCGGTCGAACTCCTCGTCGGAGAGCACGGGGGTGCCCTCGAAGGGAAGCTCGCGATGCAGGTCGATCCACGACTTGCATCCACCGTACTCGTCCCTCACCTTCACCGTCACGGGACGGGGGATGCGGTAGGTGCGCAGCACCATGATGTGGAGCGGGTGGCGGCGCTTCCACGCAAGCCGCTTCTCCGCGTAGTCGGTGGACCACACGTAGTAGGGCGAGAGGGCGTCGATGCAGCGCGGGTCGGTGACCAGGTAGCTGGCCGCGACCTCGGCCCAGGCGCGGATGCGAACGCGGTCGGGCTGGGGGATGCCGCCGTCCTGGAGCAGCGCCCGGGCGGGGGGCTCACCCTCGGCCCAGACGCCCTCTTCGAGGGCGCGAGGCAGGTCCGGCATGTGCGAGTCGCGCACGAGGTCGTTGCGCTGGTGGTCGAACGTGGGGTAGAGGAAGAACTGGTCGTGCTCGATCTCGAAGTGCTTCTGTTCTTCCCGGATTCCACCCTTGCGCAGGGTGATGAGCTGCTCGCCTTCCGCGAGAGCGCGGACGGTCACAGCCCATTCTTTGAAAGCAGCTGGCATTGGTTTGAGGGGACCTCCATCCGCGCTCGGTTGATGGCGGCTATTGATGGCGCGGACCGGCGGGCATTCTAGGCGCGGAAGCCCGGATTACAAGTTTGTGACTTTCGCTACTGACGTTCGGTGGCCGTGATCACGGCCGCGAAATCGTCCTCGCCGTGCCCCGCGGCGTCCGCTTCGGAGTAGAGCTTCTCCGCGGTTTCGGCCAGGGTCAGGGGCACGCCGGATTCACGGATCGTGTGGCGCACGTCCTTCAGCATGTGGGCGAGTTTGAAGAGCGGCCGGAAGTCGTGCTCGGCCATCGGTCCGCCCTTCAGCTCGAGCATCGTCGAGCCGCCCGACCCGGAGCGCATGACCTCCATCAGCGAGTCGAGGTCCACGCCGCGCGCCTCGGCGGCGGTGAAGGCCTCGGCCAGTGCGGCGGCGTTGATCGCGGCCACCGTGTTGTTCAGGAGCTTCACGGCCTGCCCGTGGCCCGCGGGGCCCACGAGGAGGATCGTCTCGCCCATCGCCTCGAAGAGCGGTCTGGCCCGCTCGAAGTCCTGCTCGGACCCGCCGGCCATGATCGTGAGCGTGCCGTCGGCGGCTCGCGGCGCCGAGCCGGTGACCGGCGCGTCCAGGAAGGCGATGCCCTTGTCCGCGAGCCGCTTCGCGAGCGCCTCGGCGGTGCTCACCGGAATGGTCGACATGTCGATGGCGAGGTGGCCCTCGTCCATGCCGGGCGTGGCCTGCCCGAGAACGTCCTCGACGTGCGGGCCGTCGACCACCATCGTGATCGTCGCCTGGGCCTTGGAGGCGGCGCCGGCGGGCGAGTCCGCGACCTCGAAGCCGTGCTCTGCCGTGAGCTCCTCGGCCCGCTCCCGCGGCCGGTTCCAGATCACGACATCGAAGCCGCCGCGCCCGAGGTTCACGGCCATCCGCGACCCCATGATCCCCATCCCGAGGAACGCGACGCGCTCAATCGCC
Source organism: Thermoleophilaceae bacterium (assembly GCA_013696425.1). GTDB lineage: Bacteria > Actinomycetota > Thermoleophilia > Solirubrobacterales > Thermoleophilaceae > JACCYP01. The sequence continues at coordinate 217 of JACCYP010000122.1, read as the reverse complement.
ATGGGCGCCACCCCCGGGTGTCTCGATGCGCAGCACGTCTCCGGGCCGGAGCGTACCCGTGGCCTTGGGCGTGAGCGGTTCGCCGTTCAGGGTGTCGCGGCCGGGCTCACCCGCGCCGCCTCCCTCCGCTCCGGGCGGGCCGTGGCGGCGGCGCTCGGCGATCAGGGAGAAGTCCATCGGCGCGAGCGCCTCGGCGGTGCTCACCGGAATGGTCGAC
>JACCYP010000104.1 GCA_013696425.1 Thermoleophilaceae bacterium | reverse complement strand
GAGCGTGAGCGCGCCGTGGAGGGCGATCGCGATCGCTGGCGCGAGCAGGCACAGGCGCTCGAGCACCTCCAGCGCGAGGTCGAGAGCCTGCGCAAGCCGGCCGGGCCCGATCCGGAGGTGGCCGGGTTGAAGGCCGAGGTCGAGGCGCTGCGCCGGCCCGACCCCGAGGTCGAGCGGCTGCGTGGTGAGATCGAGGAGCTACGCGCCGATCGCGAAGAGCGACCCGCGCTCGACGAGCTGCGTCAGGAGATCGAGCAGCTGAAGACCGCCGAGCCTCCCGCTCCGGCCCGGGCGCCCGACCAGCCCAGCCGCACCACCAAGGAGAAGGCGAGGGTGAACGCCAGCGCCACCGGCCGCTTCGTCGCCTCCGCCCTCATCATCGCCGCGTTCATGGCAGTGCCGCTCCTGGCGGTGCACCGCACGAGCTGCGGCTCGAAGGCCGCGCCGACCTATGAGTGGTCGGTCGGGTTGCCGGGCGCCGAACCGGACGAAGGCTGCTTCGAGCGGCAGAACGGCGCCCAGGTGATCGCCGACTCCTTCAGCTGACGGCCGGCGAAGGCCTGGCGCACACGCCGCGTGCTAGAAGAGGCCCGTGCTTCCCGAAAGTGTCGAGCTGTTGCAGACGAGCGTGCTCGACGACGCACAGGTGCTCGACGTCGGCGGCTGGGCCAAGCCGCTCGGGCGTGCCAACTGGGTGATCGATTTGATGCCCTACGACACGCGCGGGCTCTACGGCACCGAGGACGGGCTCGAGGAGCGCTTCGGCGCCGCGAGCTGGGTGCAGCGCGACATCTGCGCCCGCGAGCCGTGGCCCTTCGCCGATGACCAGTTCGACTTCGCCGTCTGCTCGCACACGCTCGAGGACGTACGCGATCCGGTGTTCGCCTGCTCCGAGCTGGCCAGGGTGGCCAAGGCCGGCTACATCGAGGTCCCCTCGCGCCTCGAGGAGCAGAGCTACGGCTTCCAGGGGCCGTGGGCCGGCTGGGGCCACCACCACTGGTTCTGCGACGTCGACGAGAACGGCATCGAGTTCGTGTTCAAGCACCACGTGCTGCACGGACGCGAGAGCGACCATTTCCCGGCCTGGTTCCAGCAGGGCCTGACCCCGCAGCAGCGGGTCCAGTCGCTCTGGTGGGAGGGCGGCTTTCGCTTTGGCGAGCGCGTGATCCTCGAGGCAGACGAGCTGGACACATACCTCGCGGGCTTCGTGGCCGAGCACGCCGCCGAGGTGGAGCGCCCCAAGCGGCGCTGGCGGTCCGGCTAGCGCGGCAGCCGGCGCGTGCGGACGAGGCAGAACTGCGTGCCCTCGCCGTAGACGTTCTCGATATCCATGCCGCCCTCGGCGGCCGCGGTCCGTAGATCATCGAGCTCGACCGCGGAGCCGAGCCACGGCGCGTCGCCCTGGCCGCGCGGGCCGTGCCGGCGCAGCTTCATCTTCATGCGCTCGCGAAAGGGCATCGCGTGGATCTTCGGATCGTTTGACACCTGGAAGCCCGCCACGCCGCCGTCGGCCAGCACCCTGCCGATCTCGCGGACATACCCGAGCGTGATGGCGGGGTCGGGGATGTGCTGGAAGACGATTTGGGAGATGCAGACGTCCGCCACCCCGTCTCCCACACCGGCGAGCGAGGTGCCGTCGCCGTGGATCCATTCGACGTTCTCGAGCTCCGCGTGCCGGTCGCGGGCCAGCGCCAGCATCCGCTCCGACACGTCAACGGCATGAACGAACGCGGTCCGTTCGGCGAGCGGGCGCGTGAGCCGGCCGACGCCACATCCGATCTCGACAGCGACCCCGCCGGCGGGAAGGTCAACCCCGCTCAGCTCGAGGAACTTGTCGAGGGTCGTGCGGCCCCCGGCCCAGAAGCGCTCCTCGTCGGTGTCCTCGTAGGAGGCGTTGTTGTCGATGAAGTAGAGGGCGTTCTCCGCGGCGCGCTCGTCCCAGAAGCGGCCCATCTCGCTACCGCGCGCCACGACCTCAGCTCTTGTGCGCGTGATGGAGGATCTGCTTGACCTTCAATCCGTCGTTGGCCTCCATCGTGAACCGTTCCTTGACTTCGACGCGATCGAAACCGGCGGTCCAGAGCATCTTGCCCCAGGTCTTCTTGCTGGGCTGCCAGAACACGACGGCGGCCGGCCGGTCGGCGCGGTAGCGCGCGACCGAGAACGGCAGCAGGCTCGAGAGAGTGTCGTACTCCTCGGAGGTGACGAAGGTCCCGCTGCAGAGGTTCGCGATCCGCTCGAGCGCCAGCAGCTGGTCGCGCAGGTGGATGAGCACGTTGCCGCACAGCACGACGTCGAACTGGCCGATCTCCTCGGGCGTGGCGTTGTAGATGCTCAGGTTGATCCGCTCGACCTTCGAGCCGAGCAGCTCGTGCGCCATCCGGAAGCCCGCCCCGCGGGGCTCGTCCGGAAACGTCTCGGGGCGGTTGCGCGGCTGCCAGTCGAGATCACGTTCGTCGTCGAGGTCGAGGGCGACGACATCGGCTCCGCGCCGCTCCATCTCGAAGGCCCAGAACCCGTCCCAGGTGCCGACGTCGAGCGCGCGCATGCCCTCCATCGATTCCGGCAGGCCGTAGCGATCGACGTGCGGGCGCAGGTCGAACCAGCCGTCAGTTGTGAGGTCCGGCGCCAGCTCCATCGTGTGGTACCAGCGGCGCTGGCGGGCGCTCTCGGCAAGATCCACGCGGGCCAACCTAACGAATGCCCCCGCCGCGCGGCCTGCTCATGCGGTAACCGGGCGGCGGCCTCCGCGTAGATAGCCGGCCATCTCCCGGATCAGGTCGCGCTCGAGCGCTACGGTCGCGATCACGGGGTCGATCGACTGGAGCATCCGCTGGCGCTTGAAATCGAGCTGGCGGTAGAGGATCCAGACCGGCGCCTGGAGCGCCACGAACGGGAGGTTCAGCGCGAGCGCAAACCCCGGCAGCAGCGGCTCGGGGAGGCCGTAGAGCAGCGCGAAGACCGGTAGGGCGACGATCATCACCGCGAACAGGAACGCGTTCAGGATCGAGTCGATCGTGAACGCCTTCTGGAAGGCGAGCTCGTGGTCGGGATCGTCCTGCTGGATGGACTTATCGGAGACCCCCCCTCCTTGAGCAGCGCGATCGTTGCGAGGGAGACGAGCAGGATGCCCCAGATGCCGTACGCGCTGGTGGTGACGAAGGGCGCCACCATTGAGTCCCTCTCAAAAGCCCGAGCGTCTGGGCCCCCACGAGGAACGCCGCGTGCACGACCGTCCCGCGCGCAGCCCGCCGCCTGAGACCTTCGTCCGCCCCCTCGAGACGATCTGTGGCCACGGCGGTGGTATCCGTTCGAAGAGCGCGTCGAGCAGCCACCCGGTCAGTCACTATAGGCGCGGCTTGGCCCCGCGACTCACATCCGAGCGGTGATCAGCGTGGTGATCGCCGCGCGCGACGCGGCGGCCACCATCGAGCGCACCCTCGAGAGCCTCGCGCGCCAGGACACCGGCGAGCCCTACGAGGTGATCGTGGTCGACGACGCTTCGGCCGACGGGACCAGCGCGCTCGCCGAGGCTGCCGGGGCCAAGGTGATCCGCCACGACTGGGCGCAGGGACCGGGCGCCGCGCGCGACGCCGGGGTGGCAGCGGCCGAAGGCGACGTAATCGCGTTCACGGACTCCGACTGCTTCCCGTCGCCGGGCTGGTTGGCACACGGCCGCCGGGCCCTCGGGTCGGCCACCCTGATCCAGGGCCGCGTTACCCCGGACCCCGATGCGCCGATGGGGCCCTTCGACCGCTCGCTGTGGGTCGAGCGCGAGACCGGCTTGTATGAGACGGCAAACCTGTTCGTGACCCGTGCGGCCTTCGACGCCGTAGGCGGGTTCGAGGTGTGGCTCGAGCCCGAGATCGGCAAGCCGATGGCCGAGGACGTCTGGCTCGGGTGGCGCGTGCGCCGGGACGGTGGGCGCACGGCCTTCTGCCCCGAGGCCCAGGTGCACCACGCGGTGTTCGAGCGAGGGCCGGCGGGTTTTCTCGCCGAGCGGCGCCGGCTGCGCTACTTCCCCGCGATCGCGCGGAAGGTGCCGGAGCTGCGCGAGCTCCTGTTCTACCGGCGCGTGTTCCTCAACCGTCGCTCGGCGGCGTTCGACCTGGCGCTGGTGGGTGCCGCCGTGGCCGCCCGGCGCCGCTCGCCGCTACCGCTGGCGGCGGCCCTCCCCTACGTGAAGCTGGCCGTCGACGAGGCGCTGCCGTGGGGCCGACGTGCGCCTCTCGTGGCCATCGTGCGCGGGCTGGCCGACGTGGTGGGGTTCCTGGAGCTCGTGCGCGGCAGTGGGCGCGAGCGCTCCCCTCTGCTCTAGCGCGGCTCGTCCGCTCCCAGCTCGCGCACCGGCTTGGCGGGCGCGCCGAGCGCCAGCCAGCCGCCGGGCAGCTCGCCGCCCGCCACCACGGCGCCCGCCCCCACCACGGCGTTGGCGCCGATGGTGCTCCCGCGAAGCACAACAGCGTTGGCCGACACGAGCACGTTGCGCCCGAGCGCGACCGGCTCCACACGCAGGGGGCGGAGCATGTGCGGCGCGTCGGAGCCATCGGCATCGTGCTCAGAGTCCGTGACCGTCACACGGTCGGCAAGCGTGCTGAAGCTCCCGATGCGCACATCGTCGGTGCAGTGGACGACCGCGCCGAAGCTGATCAGCACATCGTCCCCCGCCGCGAGCTCGCCGTCGCTCTTGAGTACCGCTCCGTCGCGAAGCTGGCCGCGCTCGCCGACGACGATCCGGCCGCCACGTAGCTCCACGCGCACCGCCGTCCCGAGCGTCGTGCCCTCCCCGAGCGCGAGCTCTGACGAACCACCCGTCCACACCTCGAGGGTCATCGACTGGCCGAGGTCCACCCCGGCGCCGATCGCCAGCCGAAAGCGCCCGGGGTGTCCGCCGGTGGCCACCACGCGCAGGCGCGGCAGTGTCGTGAACTGCGGCGTGCCCGCCACGTCGAGCTCGAGGCGCTCCCCGTGGCGGCGCAGGTGCATCCGCAACCGCGCCGCCCAGGCCCGGAACCGGAGCGCGCGCCAGGCGCCGGCCACGCTGCTCAGGGCATCCGTCATCCGTATTTCGCCGCCACGCGCTTGAACGCGTCGAGCCCCGGCTTTGGGGCCGAGAGCCGGTCGAGCAGACCGGTGTGCAGGCCCCAGAAGTCCTCGCGGTAGGGCTGAGCGTCGAGCCACGAGTAGTACACGACCCCGCGCAGCCGGAGCTTGCGCCGCGCCGCGTACGCGGCCCTGTAGAGGCGGCCGATCTGGCGCGCCTGCCCCGCGGCCGAGAGCCGGAAGGGATGGGCCGGGCCGCTGGTGGCCCACCCCACCTCCGTCGCCCAGAGGCGCGCCCTGGAATCGCCGGCCTTCGACATCACACGCCGTGTCTCACGCAGCCGGGCCATCACGCCGCCCGCCGTCGGGGCGTATGCATTCACGGCCACGGTGTCGAACCAGCGCGCGGCGCCGGCGCGGTACATGTCGGCGAGATATCGCTTCACGGGTACGCCGATCCGGCTCTCGGGCAGGCCGGCGGTCACGATCTCAGCGCGCGGGTCGACCGACTTGATCTGCTTCGACGCTGCGGCGAGCAGCCGTGTGTACTGGCGGGCGTTCGCCTTCGGGGGCCAGTAGAGCTTCAGGTTCGGCTCGTTCCATATCTGCCAGGAGCGGATCGGCAGCTTGAAGGTCGCCGGGTTCTCGGCCCACAGCGTCCCGCTTGGCCCGTAACGCTTCGCCATCAGCCGCGCAAACCTGCCGAAGGCCGCGTTGCTGCGCGGCGGGTAGAACCTCGCCCGCTCCGCGCCGGCCGGCCCCTTCGAGCGGTGCGCGGGCGGGTAGTAGAGAACCGGCAGCACCCGCAGGCCGTGTGCCGCCATCGCGAGCACGTAGCGGTCGTAGTAGCTCGTGTTGAAGAACCCGCTCGTGCGCTCGACGATCTCCCAGGAGAAGGAGGTGCGCACGATCCCGACGCCGGCGCTCGCCTGCTCGCTCAGGTTGCACTCGCGAAACCGCGGGCCCGACGCGAGCACGTCGTCCCCCACCACGCCGACGAAGGCCGATCCGGGACTGCGCGAGCGGGCCGGGCAGGCGGTCGCGGGCTCCGCGTAGCCGGCTCCGGGCTCGGGCCGCGGGGGCGCCGACGGAGGATCCACCGGCTTCTTGGGAGGCGGGGCTCCTCCGCCCGGGCCGGGCGGGGG
>JACCYP010000014.1 GCA_013696425.1 Thermoleophilaceae bacterium | reverse complement strand
GAGCTACGAGGGCCAGGCCGCGATCGAGCTCGAGGCGATCGCCGACCCCGATGAGCGCGGCCGCTACGAGATCGAGGTGCGGGAGGGGACGAGCGGTGGGCTGGTGCTCGACCCGCACGCGGCGCTCACCGCGCTGGGCGCGGATGCGGGAAGCGGGACCGAGCCCGCCGTACTCGCGGCCCGCTTCCACGACGGCGTGGCCGCGGCGACCGTCGCGGCATGCGAGGCGCTGGCCGTGCGGCATGAGCTCGAGACCGTGGTGCTCTCAGGCGGCGTCTGGGCCAACCGGCTGCTGCTCGAGCGCACGGTGCCGGCGCTCGAAGCGGCGGGCCTGCACGTGTTGCTCCCGGAGCTGTTGCCGCCCGGCGATGGCGGCATCTCCTACGGCCAGGCGGTGGTGGCGGCCGCCAAGGCTAGGTGATCCCGACGTACCAGAGGCCGAAGATCAGTCCGAAGAGACCGAGCGCGGGGATCAGCACCGTACGGTAGACCGGCTCGATCAGCGGCCGCGTGAGCGCCCACCCGAACGCGGCCGTGCACATCGCCATCGACACGATCGACATCGGCGCGAACACCGCGAGCGCCGCGGTCGCCTCGAGCCGGGTCGGCATTGCCGCGATCAGAAGCACCACCACGGCACCCGTGCCCGCCAGGCCGTGGAGGGTCCCGAGCGCGAACGCCTGACCGGGGGTGCGGACCTTCACGTGCCCGTGCTCGCCGTCGCCGCGACGCAGGTGGCGGCGCCTGGCATGACCATCGTTCTCGTGGGAATGGGACGCCGCGCGGTAGTCGCCCCGGACCCACTTGTAGCCCACGCGCAGCGCGAGGGCGATGATCACGATTCCAACCGCCTTCTCGGCCCCGCTCTCGAGCCATGCCGGCAGCTCGGACTTGAACGCGATCAGGGGGACGCCGATCAGGAGCAGCATGATCGCGTGGCCGAGACCCCACCACGCTCCGAGGCGCGCGGCGGCGCGCGTGTCCCCGTCCTCGGCGGCGACCAGAGAGGTGACCGCGACCAGGTGATCGGGATCGGAAGCGTGCCGCAGGCCGAGCAGGAAGGCGATTCCGAGCGCCACGAGCAGGGGCGCACCCTCGAACAGCGTCTCGAGCCACGCGTCGAGATCCTCCACCGGGCCGAACAGCCACTGGAAGCTCATGGCGAGCACCGCGGGCAGAGCCCGGAGACCGGGAAGTGGTCGAAGCGCGCCTCCCAGCCGGTGGCAGCGCCGACCGCCCTGCGTGCGGCGTCGAGCTTCGCGGGAGGCACGGCCTTCACCTCGCCGCACGAATCGCACACGAGGTACTCGCGCGGCGGCGCTCCCGCGCGGACATACAGACCGGGACCGTGGCCGAGATGGAAGTGACGCACGAGGCCGAGCCCCTCGAGCGTCTCGAGGTTGCGGTAGACCGATGCGAGGTCCGCGCGGGGTCCGAGCGCACCCGCGGCCACCTGCTCTGCGGTGAGCGGGTCCTCGGCGCGGTAGAGCGCGTCGAGCACGAGGCGCCGCGCAGCCGAGACGCGCAGCCCGTGCTCGCGCAGGGCGCTCAGCGCAGCGTCGAGATCCGGTGCATCAAGGGGTACGACGCTGTGAGACCTGGCGATGCTGTCCTCCCCGCTAGTTGCGACGGCTTGCAATAGCGAACCTAGTCGAGTTGGAGGGCCTGTGCAATCAGTTCGTAGGAGCGCATGCGCGCCGCGTGGTCGTGGGTGATGCCGACCACCATCACCTCGTCGGCACCGTAGTCCGAGGCGGCCGCCTCGATCCCCTCGCGCACCGTCTCCGGTGAGCCGAGAATCATCCGCCGGCCGCGGCCCGCCGGGGCGGGGTCCTTGCCCGAGCGGGCGAGGAACTCGACTGCCTTCTTGACCGGCGGGATCGGGATGAGCTGTCCCTGGCGCAGCAGGCGCATCGCCATCTGGCTGCTGGTCGCGAGCCGCACGGCCTCCTTGTCGGTATCGGCGCACAGCGCCCACACGCACACCATCACGCGCGCCTGGATGTTCTTCTCGGTGTCCTCGAACTGCTGGCGGTAGATGTCGGCGATGCCTTTGCCCTGTGGGTTGATGAAGTCGGCGAAGGAGTAGTGCAGGCCGAGCTCAGCGGCCCAGATGGCGCTCTGGGGAGATGATCCGAGCAGCCACAGCTCCGGCCGGCCGGCTCCTCCGGGTAGTCGGGCGAGGCGCTTGAACGGATGGTCGGCGGGCAGCCGGTCCTCGAGGTGGGCGATCAGCTCGGAGAGCTGCTGGGGGAAGTCGTCGGGCGCGGTCTGGCGGCGGTCGCGCTGTAGTGCCAGCGTGGTGATCGGGTCGGTGCCCGCCGCCCGCCCGACCGCGAGGTCGATCCGGTCGGGGAACAGGCCGCACAGCACGCTGAAGCTCTCCGCGACCTTGAACGGGCTGTAGTGCGGCAGCATCACGCCGCCGCTGCCGACCCGGATCCGCTCGGTGGCCGAGGCGATCGGCCCGATCAGCACCTCGGGTGAGGGGCCCGCGAGCATCGGCCCGCCGTGATGCTCGGCCACCCAGTAGCGCTCGTAGCCGAGGGAGTCGGCAAGGCGGGCCAGCTCGATCGTGTTCCGCAGGGCCTCGCCGCCCGAGGAGCCCTCGGACACCGGCGACTGGTCGAGCACGCTGAGACGCATCCCCGGAATCTAGAGTTCGCGGGGTGCCGGCCCCCTTCCAGGCGAAGCTGATCGAGGCGCTCGAGCGCGAGGCGGAGTTCCCGCCGCACCGGCTCGTGCTCGATCGTGGCAGGCCGTTCGACCCGCGCACGCTTCCCGAGGGCGTCGAGCTCGGGCGGCGCAAGTGCTGCTTCGCGAACGCATGGCGGGTCGCGAAGGCCGGCGAGGGCGAGCTCGCCTACGTGGAGGGCTACACCCTTCACGCCGGCATGCCCGAGTGGCTCGCGCGCCACGCCTGGTGCGTGGACCGGCAGGGCCGGGTGGGCGATCCCACCTGGGGCGCGGACCGCCCGTTGCCCTTGGCCTACCGTGGCATCGAGCTGCCGCTCGACGCCGCCGAGCCCTACGCCTACGAGTTCTCGGTCGGCACCCTGGAGGGCGTGGGCGAGGAGCTCCCGGCGCTGCTGGCGCGGCTGTAAGGAGGGCGCCGGTGATCAACACGGGCAACGGCCGCGACATCGTCTCGGGCGGGCGTGGCAACGATTCGATCAATGCAGCGACCGCCGGCCCACCCTCGCGGATCAACTGCGGACCGGGCGTCGACACCGTGCGCGTCAACTTCAACGAGCGCAAGCGGACCAAGAACTGCGAACGCATCCTGGCGACCACCCGCGTTCGCTAACCCCCAGGCGGGGGTAGCCGCAGCACCCAGCGCGCCCAGTAACTGAAGATGTCGGCCACCGTCCCGTAGAGGTGGCCGGCGGGTCCCGTGTAGATCCACGCGAGGAGGCGGCCGGTCACGGCCTTCACGCTATCGTCGCGCCTCTTGTGAGCGCCGTGACCGCCAAGACCGAGGAGATCGCCGGCTCGCGCGTGCGCGTGGACGTCGAGGTCGCCGCGGACGCCGTCGAGGCCCGGCTCGACTCCGCCGCGGAGGCGATGGGCCACGAGCTGAAGATCCCCGGTTTCCGCAAGGGCAAGGTGCCGCCGAAGGTGGTGCTCCAGCGGATGGGCCGCGAGGCCGTGCTCGACGAGGCGGTGCGCCGCGCGCTTCCCGAGTGGTACTCCGACGCCGTGGTGGGCATCGCGACGGTCGGCGACCCGAAGGTCGAGCTCGCCGGCCTCCCGGACAAGGGCGCGCCGCTCAAGTTCTCCTTCGAGGTGGGCGTGCGTCCCAAGGCCACGCTCGGCGACTACACCGGCCTCGAGGCCGGCCGCCGCGAGGCCGAGGTGGCCGACGCGGAGATCGACACCGAGGTCGAGGCGCTGCGCGAGTCGCTCGCCTCGCTCCAGTCGGTCGAGCGCGAGGCGGGCGCGGGGGACTTCGTGGTGCTCGACTTCGTCGGCTCCGTCGACGGCGAGCCCTTCGAGGGCGGCGAGGCGCGGGGCTACCTGCTCGAGCTCGGCTCGGGCCGCCTGATCCCCGGCTTCGAGGAGCAGCTCACCGGCGCGAGCGCGAACGACGAGCGCGAGGTGGCCGTGACCTTCCCCGAGGACTACGGCTCCGAGGCCCTCGCCGGCAAGGAGGCGAAGTTCGCCGTCGAGGTGAAGGAGGTCCGCGAGAAGCAGCTCCCCGAGCTCGACGACGAGTTCGCGGTGAGCTCCGGCGGCTTCGACTCGATGGACGAGCTGCGCGAGGACGTGCGCGGGCGGATGAGGGAGGCCCTCGACGAGCAGATCGAGGCCGAGTACCGCGAGAACGTGCTCGACGCCGCGGTGGCGAACGCGACCGTGGACGTGCCCCACGACCTCGTGCACGGCAAGGCGCACGAGATGTGGCACTCGATGGCCCGCAACCTGCAGCGGCGGGGCATGGACCCGAACGCCTACCTGCAGATGACCGGCAAGGGCGAAGAGGAGCTCGTGACCGAGATGGAGGAGGACGCCGAGCGCTCGCTCAAGCGCGAGGCCGTGCTTGCAGCCGTGATCGAGACCGAGAAGGTCGAGGTCTCCGACGACGAGCTGCTCGAGACCCTGCGCGATGCGCTGCCCGACGCCGAGGAGGCCGAGGTGGCCGAGGCGCTCGCGAACGCCAAGGAGCAGGGCCGCGACGACGCGCTCCGCGAGGACATCGCGATGCGCAAGGCACTCGACCTGATGGTCGAGTCCGCAAAGCCGATCGAGGCCGAGCGCGCGCAGGCGCGCGAGGAGATGTGGACGCCCGAGAAGGAAGCGAAAGAGAAGTCCGGCAAGCTCTGGACGCCGGGCTCGTAAGACGTCCGTCCAACCCGGCGAGCCCGCAAATCCATCTCGCTAGACTCGGCCTCCCGCGCTGCGGGAAGGAATCCGGCGCACCACCCGAAACTAAGCGAGAGCCATGAGCCCACTTGTACCGATGGTCGTCGAGCAGACCTCCCGCGGGGAACGCGCCTTCGACATCTATTCGCGCCTCCTCAACGAGCGCATCGTGTTTCTCGGCACGCCGGTCACCGATGACATCGCGAACCTCATCGTGGCCCAGCTCCTCCACCTCGAGTCGGAGGACCCCGACAAGGACATCTCCCTCTACATCAACTCGCCCGGCGGCTCCGTCTACGCCGGCCTCGCGATCTACGACACGATGCAGTTCATCAAGCCCGACGTGTCGACCATCTGCGTCGGCATCGCGATGTCGATGGGGGCTCTACTTCTCGCCGGAGGTGCCGACAACAAGCGCATGTCGCTGCCGAACGCGAAGATCCTGATCCACCAGGTCTCCTCCGCCTTCCAGGGCCAGGCCACCGACATCGAGATCCACGCCAAGGAGATCATCGACGTGCGCCGCCGCCTCGACGAGATCCTCGCCCAGCACACCGGCCAGGAGTTCGAGAAGGTCTCCAAGGACACCGAGCGCGACTACTTCATGTCCGCCGAAGAGGCCAAGGACTACCACCTCATCGACCGGGTCATCTCCAAGCACTAGGCGATGATGCGTCAGCCAACTCCGAACCCGATGTCTGCCACGGCCCCCGGGGCCTAAGCCATGGCGCGGCCCACGGACTCCAACGAGCAGCTGCTGTGCTCCTTCTGCGGTAAGTCCCAGCGCCAGGTCAAGAAGCTGATCGCCGGCCCCGGCGTCTACATCTGCGACGAGTGCATCGATCTCTGCAACGAGATCATCGACGAGGAGCTCACCGCTCCCGCGACCTTCGACATCGAGAACCTCCCGAAGCCGAAGGAGATCTGGGAGGTGCTCCAGGAGTACGTCGTCGGCCAGGAGCCCGCGAAGCGCACCCTCTCGGTGGCTGTCTACAACCACTACAAGCGCGTGCAGATGATGCAGTCCGAGGATCAGGAGCTCGAGCTGCAGAAGTCGAACATCCTGCTGCTCGGCCCCACGGGCTGCGGCAAGACGCTGCTGGCGCAGACGCTTGCGAAGATCCTCAACGTCCCCTTCGCGATCGCGGACGCCACCGCGCTCACCGAGGCCGGGTACGTTGGCGAGGACGTCGAGAACATCCTGCTCAAGCTGATCCAGGCCGCCGACTTCGACGTGAAGAAGGCCGAGACCGGGATCATCTACATCGACGAGGTCGACAAGATCGCGCGCAAGGCCGACAACCCGTCGATCACGCGCGACGTGTCCGGCGAGGGTGTGCAGCAGGCGCTCCTGAAGATCCTCGAGGGCACGGTCGCATCGGTGCCGCCGCAGGGCGGGCGCAAGCATCCGCACCAGGAGTTCCTGACGATCGACACCACGAACGTGCTGTTCATCTGCGGCGGCGCGTTCGCGGAGCTCGACAAGGTCGTGGAGCGCCGGATCGGCACGAGCAGCATCGGCTTCGGCGCCGACGTCGTGTCCAAGATCCACAAGGACACCGGCGACGCCTTCGAGGAGGTGCTCCCGGAGGATCTCGTCGAGTACGGCCTGATCCCGGAGTTCATCGGCCGCCTGCCCGTCGCCTCCGTGATCCACCAGCTCTCCCAGGAGGATCTGGTCACGATCCTCACCGAGCCGCGCAACGCGCTCATCAAGCAGTTCCAGCGCTTCTTCGAGTTCGACGGCATCGAGCTCGTGTTCGCCGAGGAGTCCCTCAACTCGATCGCCAACAAGGCGCTCGAGCGCGAGACCGGCGCCCGCGGGCTGCGCTCGATCCTCGAGGAGACCCTCCTCGACGTGCAGTTCGAGCTGCCCTCGCGCCGCGACGTGAGGAAGTGCGTGATCACCAAGGAGACGATCGAGAAGGGCCTGAAGCCCACACTCGTGACCGAGGCCGCGGAGGACGAGCCCTCCGAGGCCGAAGAAGCAGCCTCGGCCTAGCCTTGCGCCAGGTCGCGCCCGGCCTGTTCCAGCTGCGCGGGCTCGTCCCGAACCTGATCAACGCCTACGTGATGGACGGCTATCTCGTGGACGCGCGCACCAGGCTCGCGCGGCGGCGGATCCTGCGCGAGCTCGACGGGGTGGACCTGCACGCGCACGTGCTCACCCACGTCCACGCCGACCACCAGGGCGCGAGCAAGGCGGTCTGTGAGGCACGCGGCCTCGAGCTGTGGTGCCCGGAGGGCGAGGTCGCGGCCATGGAGACGGGGGAGTGGGGGCTTGGCCAGCAGCCCCGCAACCTCGACACGAACCTGCAGCGGCGGTTCTGGAAGGGCCCGCCGCACCCCGTCGCGCGGGCGCTGCGCGAGGGGGACACGGTCGGGAGCTTCACCGTGCTCGAGGCGCCCGGGCATTCGCCGGGGCACATCGTCTACTGGCGGGAGTCCGACCGCATACTCGTCGCGGGCGACGTGATCAACACGATCAACACGACCACCGGCCTGCCGCAGGTGAAGGAGCCCCCGCGCAAATACACGCCGGATCCCGCCCGCAACCGCGAGTCGATCAGGCGGCTGGCTGAGCTGCGGCCGGAGCTCATCTGCGTGGGGCACGGCAGGCCGATCGACGGCGAGCGCTTCACGCGCTTCGTGGAGCAGAAGCTCCCACCCGCTCGCACCACTCCCTGAGCAGCGCGGCGAACCGCGCCGGGTGCTCGAAGGGGGCATTATGGCCGGCGTCGGCCCAGATCTCTACGCGCTCGGCGGGGAGCAGCCCCTCGTACCCGTCCTCGCGCGGGGGTGGGGTCCAGGCGTCGTCGTGGGCCCCTCGCACCACCCACACCGGCGTGGCGATCTCGGGGTAGCGGGCCGCCTCGGGGCGGGTCTCGCGCACGTCGAGGTGGCCCACGGTGTCGTTCCATCCCTGCGCGAGCTCGCGCGGGCGCGCGAGTGCGTGCCCGGCCTGGCGCTCGAGCTGGTCGGGTTCCGGGTGCAGCCCGGCCACCTCGCGCCGGGCGGCGCGAGGGACGAACAGGGGTGCGAGCGCCTCGGTGAGC
>JACCYP010000008.1 GCA_013696425.1 Thermoleophilaceae bacterium | reverse complement strand
GGCTGGGCATGCCGGGCTCGCCGTCGCCGGCTCCGCGGCGCTCCGCTCCCTGGGCCACGTCCGCCAGGCGCGCGATCTCCCGCTCGCCCTCCACCCGGGCCGGATGGCCCTCGGGCAGTCCGGCGATCAGGTTCTGTAAGCGGTTGCGCAGGTGAAGAGCGAAGTGGGGGGTGGAGGCGCCCATCAGCTGGCGCACGTCCTCGACCGTCGTACGGCGATGTCCGCGCTTCGGGCTCTCGTACTCAGACAAGACCGAAAGCCTAAGCGCTAGGGCCGCTCGGCCTGGACGGGGATGAGCTTCGTGATCTCGTTCAGGCGCCCCTGCGCCGCGACCGAGATGGTGCCGTCGTCACCGAGGATGAAGACCTTGTTGTAGACCGCGAGGTTCGGGTCGTCCTCGAACCCCGGCTGCACGTCGAGCAGGTAGCTCTCCACCGAGCGCGGGAGCTTCGCCGAATCGTCCGTCAGGAGCAGCGGCGCGAACACGCCGTTGGTGCCGAGCGCGGCGGCCGGTGCGGCGTCGAGCGGGCGCGCGGTGTCGGCCAGCGTGAAGTTGTGGCCGGGCACGCTGATGCCCCACCCGAAGCCGCTCGCGGAGAATCGCGCGAACTCGATCGCGTTCTGCACGGGCGTGGGACCGTCGACGCGGCGGACCTTCCCGTACTTCGCGAGCTCCTTCTCGGCGGTCTTGTCGATCACGGACTCCGGCCCGAGGATGTAGATGTTCGGCTTCTGGTGGGCCTTCAGCGCGGCCACCGTCGCGGCGGGCACCTTGCTGCGCTGCGCGTAGAGCACCGAGTCGCCGGAGCTTGCCGCGTAGGCGGAGGCGGGCAGCGCGTACTCGGCGCGCTCGCCCGTGGTCACCACCACGTCCTTGGTCGGTTCGCCGCGCGCAACGGATGAGAAGCGGTCGATGGCGGCGGCCACCTCGTACGGGTCCTTGCCGGACACCTGCACGCTCTTGAGTCCCTGCGGCGCCGGAGGCTTCGAGCCGATCCGGATCACCTTCGAGTCGCGTGAGAGGTCAGAGCCCTTCGGGTCGAGGCGCTTCAGGGTGTCCTCGGTGATCGCGGGCAGGTCGTCATCGTCGGAGAGCAGGATGGGCGCGCCGATCGGCGTGCCGGCGAGCACCCCGGCCGCCACGGCGCCCTGCCAGTCGTCCTTGTCCACGAGCACCACGGCATCGGGCTTGGTCTCGTCGCTGGTGGCCGGGAACACCACGCTCGCGGTGCCGGCGGCGTCGGCGATGGCGTCCCCGCCGCCTATCCGGACGGTGTTCGAGGTGGCCGCCGAGGGGAAGCCGAGCTTCACGGCGGCCTCGTCGTCGCTCGACTTCGCCCCGAGTGCGGGCGGGCGGTCGGAGTCGTCGTCGCCGAGCGAGCAGCCGCCGAGGAGCAGGGCGGGGAGTAGGGCTAGAAGGATGCTTCGCCGCACGAGCGGGGCACCATACCGGCCGCTTCGCCGCGGCCGCCGCGCCCGCGATATCCTGTTGGTTGACTGGTCAGTCAATAACCGATCGGAGCGTTTCTCGTGGATTTCCGCCTTTCCGAAGAGCAGCTCGAGTTTCAGAAGGAGTGCCGCGACTTCGCGCGCGACCACATTCGACCGGTGGCGGCGCAACACGACCGGGACCAGTCCGTGCCGTGGGAGGTAATGAAGGCCGCCCGCGACCAGAAGCTTTCCGGCCTCGAGTACATCCAGCGGATGGCCACCGACGAGCAGGGCCTGCTCGGCGTGATCTACGCGGAGGAGCTCCACTGGGGCTGCGCGGGCATCGCGCTCGCGATCTCGGCCTCCGGCCTCGCGGCCGCCGGCATCGCGTCCTCCGGCACGCCCGAGCAGGTCGGCCAGTGGATCACCGAGTGCTACGGCACCGGCGACGACATCAAGCTCGGCGCCTACGCGGTCACCGAGGCCGGCGCCGGCTCCGACGTCAAGTCGCTTCGCACCACGGCGAAGCTCGACGGCGACGAGTGGGTCCTGAACGGCACCAAGGTCTTCATCACCAACGGCGGCATCGCCGACGTGACCGTCGTCGTCGCCACCGTCGATCCCGAGCTCGGCCACCGCGGCCAGGCCTCCTTCGTCGTCGCCAAGGACACCCCGGGCCTGTCCCAGGGCAAGAAGGAGGACAAGATCGGCATCCGCGCGTCGCACACCGCGGAGGTCGTGCTCGAGGACTGCCGCATCCCCGTCGAGAACCTCCTCGGCGGCATGGACAAGCTCGACAAGAAGCTCGAGCGCGCCCGCTCGGGCGCGAAGTCCGGCCCCTCCGGCGCGCTCGCCACCTTCGAGATCACCCGGCCGCTCGTGGGCGCCTCGGCGCTCGGCATCGCTCAGGCCGCCTACGAATGGACGCTCGAGTACCTCGAGGACCGCTCGGAGGACGGCTCACCCCTGCTCGAGCAGCAGCGCGTGCAGCAGGTCCTCGCCGACGTCGCGACCGAGATCGAGGCCGCACGCCTGCTCGTCTGGCGCGCCGCCTGGATGGGCCGCAACGGGGTGCCGATGAACGGCGGCCAGGGGTCGATGTCCAAACTGAAGGCCGGCGACGTGGCGATGTGGGCAACCACCACCCTGATGGACCTCGTCGGTCCCGCCGCGCAGTCCACCGACCTGCCCCTGGAGAAGTTCTTCAGGGACGCCAAGATCTACCAGATCTTCGAGGGCACGGCCCAGGTCCAGCGCCTCGTCGTCTCGCGCATGCAGCGGGCCGAGTACCGGCAGAAGCTGAGCGAGGCCCAGGAGATTCTCCAGCAGGCACCCGGCAACGCCTCTGGGGACGCTGCGCACGACTCGACGAGCGACGCCCTGAGCGACGCCGCGAAGTCCGTCGGCTCCGTGGCCTAGCGCTCAGGCGGTAGCCGCCGACAGCTCGATACAGCGCCGCTCGACCGCGAGTTCCACACGGTCGGGGGCGCCGCCGAGGGCGGTCCAGCCCTCCACCGCCGCGCCCATGAAGGCGTCGAGGAAGTCGTCGGAGTGCAGCGGATCGTGGTGGAAGAGCACGAGCCGCTTCACCCCCGCGCGGTGGGCGAAGGTGAGCGTGTCGGTGAGGCGCGAGTGGCCCCAGCCGATGTGGCTCGCGTACTCCTCGTCCGAGTACTGGCAGTCGTGGATGAGCACGTCGGCGCCCTGGGCGAGCTCGAAGCCCGAGATCCACTCCTCCGGCAGGTCCACGAGCGACGCGCCGAGCGCCGGCTCGTGGTCGGGGAGGTAGCACACCGACAGGTCCCCCTCGGTGATCCGGTAGCCGAGCGTCGGCCCGCGATGGGTGACCGCCGCGGCCTGCACCCGCGCCGAACCGATCTCCCACTCGGTGGTCGGCGAGTCCTTGAAGGAGAGCTCGCAGGGCAGCTCGCGCACCTCGATCGGGGTGAGCGGCGAGGAGATGTAGCGCGCGATCCGGTCCTCGAGCGAGGCCTCGGGCGCCTCCGGGCCCCAGATGTTGAGCTCGGTCTTCGGGTCGAACGCCGGCTCGAAGAACATGAGCCCCTGGATGTGGTCGAGGTGAAGGTGGGTGAGCAGGATCTGCAGGGTGCAGTCGTGCTGCATGGTGAGGCCGAGGTTGCGGATGCCGGTGCCGGCGTCGAGCACGATGTCGGTGCCGTCATCGAGCGTGAGCTGCACGCACGAGGTGTTGCCGCCGTAGCGGTTGGTCTCGGGGCCGGGTGCGGGCACCGATCCGCGCGCGCCCCAGAACTTCAGCTTCATTCCTCGCCCACCGGCCAGAAGAACACGATCGCTCCGCGCGGGATCTCGGCGGCCACGATCGGAAGCGCGCTCGCCTCGATCTCGTGGCTGTCCCCGGTCGCGTTGCGGATGTGCAGGCGCGCGTGGGCGGACTTGCCCCGGCGCAGCACGTTGGTGAGCGGCAGATCCTCGAACGGGATCCGCTCACCATCGGCCGTCAGCGGGCCGAATGTCTCGCCCCATTCAGCGGCGCTCATGCTGCCCACTTCCTCGTAGCGCTTGCCGAGCAGCGCACCGGCCGCTTCGTTGAAGAACGCGATGAGGCCGTCGCGATCCACGAGGAACGCCGGCGTGGAGAGACTGGAGAGCAGATTGCGCGCCAGTATTAGCTCGAGAGGCCTCTGCACCTCTGCCAGCCTAACCTTCGTTCGTGTCTCCGATGCCGGTCCCCGCGAAGCCGTAGCAGTGGTCCTCTATCTCGCGCTCCTGGCGGCCTTGTACGTGCGCGCCATCGTGGTGCTGCGCCGCCGCGGCTGGGAGGTGCCGCGCAGCCAGCAGGCGTTCTGGTGGGTGGGCATGGCGCTCAGCACGGCCGGGCTGCTCGGGCCCGACGCCCACGGCACGCTCCTCGGCCACATGACAGAGCACCTGCTGATCGCCGATCTCGCGGTGCCGTTCCTGCTCGCCGGTATGCGCACGCCGGTGCTCCAGCACCTCATTCCCCCGGTCGCGCTCAGGCCGCTCGCGCGCCAGACGCGGCTGCGTTCGGCCTTCAGGTTCCTGCGCAGGCCGCTCACCGGCATCGTCGTGTGGATCTTCGTGCTCTACGGCTGGCACTTCGCCTTCGCATTCGAGGGCGCACTGCGCAGCCCCTGGATCCACGCGCTCCAGCACCTCTCCTTCGTCGGCGGTTCGATCCTCGTGTGGTGGTCGGTGATCGAGCCGCAGAAGGGGCGCCTTCACGGCGAGCTGTGGAAGATCGGCCAGCTCATGGGCGCCAGGCTCTCGGGCATGTTCCTCGGCATGGCGTTCATCCTCGCCGGATCGCCCGCGTATGCCTCCTTCTACGGTGAGGAGTCGTTGCGCAACCAGCAGTATGCGGGCGGGCTCATGCTCGGCGTGGATCTGCTGATCATGCTCTTTGCCTTGGGCTTCTTCTTCTGGAGATCCGCTGTTGACCACGACCGCAAGCACGCGGCCGGACTGGTCACGCTCATGGCGCTCGTGGTCGCGTTCGCGGGCTGCGGGGGCTCCGACGAGCAGCCGAAGCCAAAGGTGAATGCGGATGAAAAGGTCATCCGCGACTGGATCACCAAGCTCAACGAGGGCGACGTCGAGGGGGCGGCGGACCTATTCGCCGACGACGCGATCGTGGAGCAGGCCGAGGAGGTGCGGCTGAAGGGCCACAAGGATGCGGTCGAATTCAACCGCTCGCTGCCGTGCAAGGCGAAGCTGACCGATGTGGACCCCGAGGGCACCACCTCCCTGGCCTCGTTCGCGCTTGACGGCGGCAGCCCGGGATGTGACTCGGGCGTCCAGGTCCGGTTCCTCATCCTCGACGGCAAGATCGAGCAGTGGCGCCAGCTTCCGACCCCCCAAGGTGAGGTAGCTAGGCTCTTGTCCGTTCCCAACTCCTAGGAGGAGCGCGTGGCAGGTCTCGGCGGTCGGATGTCCACAGTTGTGAAGTCCAAGATCTCGAAGATGCTCGACCGCGCCGAGGATCCCGCGGAGACGCTCGACTACGGCTACCAGAAGCAGCTCGAGCTGCTGCAGAACGTGAAGAAGGGGATCGCCGACGTCACGACGTCGAAGAAGCGCCTCCAGATGCAGACCCAGAAGCTCGAGCAGCAGGTGGTGAAGCTCGACACCCAGGCGCGCCAGGCGCTCTCGCAGGGCAAGGAGGATCTCGCGCGGATGGCGCTCGAGCGCAAGACCGCGATTCAGACCGAGATGCAGTCGCTCGACACCCAGATCGCGGAGCTCGAGAAGAACCAGGAGTCCCTGGTGGCCAACGAGCAGAAGCTGCGCCAGAAGATCGAGGCGTTCCGCTCCAAGAAGGAGGTCATCAAGGCGCAGTACTCCGCCGCCGAGGCGCAGGTGCGCATCGGCGAGGCGGCCAACGGTGTCGGCGAGGAGATGGCCGACCTCGGGATGGCGATCCAGCGCGCCGAGGACAAGACCGAGGACATGAAGGCCCGCGCGGGCGCCGTCGAGGAGCTCGAGGCCGCCGGCACGTTCGACGATCTCTCCCAGCTCGGCGAGGGCAAGGACGACATCGACCGCCAGCTCGAGTCGCTCGGCCAGGGCGCCCAGGTCGACGACGAGCTCGCCAAGCTGAAGGCCGAGCTCGGATCCGGCGATGGCGAGGCACCCGCGCTCGAGGAAGGGAAGGAGGGCGCGTGATCGTCCGTATCTCGGGTGAGGGCCAGTACCGCCTCCCGGACGATGACGCCGACCGCCTCAACCAGCTCGACAACGAGGCCGTAGCCGCCGCGGACGCGGGCGACGAGGCCAAGTTCCAGGACCTATGGGGTCAGATGCTTGCGCTGGTGGAGAAGGATGGCGAGGCACTGGACGATGACGAACTTGTGGAGTCGAACGTGATCTTGCCGCCGCGCGACATCACGTTCGAGGAGGCCTGTGAGGAGTTCACAGGCGAAGGGCTGATTCCGGACTAGTACGACTTCGGCAGGCCGAGACTGTGCTCGGCCACGTAGTTCAGGACCATTTCGCGTGACACCGGGGCGGTGCGCGCCACGCGCACTCCCCAATACATGTCGGTCAGGCCGTACTCGAGCGCGAAGCCGTTGCCGCCGTGCGCCTGGATCGCGTTGTCCACGCAGCTGATGCCCGCCTCGGCGGCCGCGTACTTCGCCATGTTCGACGCCTCGCCCGCGCCCTTCGCGCCGGCGTCGTAGAGCGAGGCCGCCTTGCGCGTCATCAGGCGCGCGAGCTCGAGCTCGATCTTCGACTCCGCCAGCGGATGCGCGACGCCCTGGTGGGTGGCGATCGGCTTGCCCCATACCTCGCGCTCGCGCGCGTACTGGGCGCCCTGATCGAGCGCGCGGCGCCCGACGCCCGTGGAGATCGCCGCGCCCATGATCCGCTCGGGGTTGAGGCCGTCGAAGATCGGGCCAAGGCCGCCATTGAAGCCGCCGATCAGCCGCTCCTCCTCCACCTCGACGTTCTCGAAGAAGAGGGTCCACTGCTTGTCGGCGCCCTTCACGGCCATCGGGATCTCCTGGCGGGTGAAGCCCGGCGCGTCCACGTCCACGATCACGAGGCTCGGCAGGCCGAGGCTCCCGTCGTCGTTGCGCCCGCGCGCGACCACGAGCACCGCGTCGGCATCCTCGACGCCCGAGATGTAGGTCTTCTGGCCGGTGAGCAGGTAGCCGCCGTCCTCACTCGGCTTGAGCGAGGTCGAAAGGTTGTGGGAGTTCGTCCCCGCGTCGGGCTCGGTGATGCCGAAGGCGAGCTTCGTCGTTCCGTCGCCGATGCCGCGCAGCCAGCGCTCCTTCTGCTCCTCGGTGCCGTGCTTGGTGAGGATCGACCCGGCGATCGCGGGGGAGACCACGATCAGGAGCAGCGGGCAGCCCGCGGCCGCGAGCTCCTCGCCGACGGCGGACAGCGCCAGCATCCCGAGGCCGCCCCCGCCGTACTCCTCGGGAATGTTCACGCCCATGTAGCCCTTGCCCGCGAGCTCGTCCCACAGCTCGGTGGGCGGGCGGTCCTCCTCGCGCAGACTGCGCGTGTAGGCCTGGCCGTACGACGAGGTGATCGCATACACCGTCTCGCGGAGCATCTGCTCCTCCGCATCGGGCAGGATCGGATGGAGGTTCAGCTCGAGGGTGGACATGCGGCCACCCTACCCCGGAGGGGGTGAAATCCGGCCGCCAGCTCCCTTGAAGGACCATGATCCCGCCGAGAACGATCGCGTGCCCCTGTCCGGCGACCGTTGTCCACGACAGCGAAATCGTTGGCGATGCCAACCGGTCCGCGGAGGGGTTACGTGAGCGATCCACGTAGGAAGCCGGCGAACGTCTTCGAGGCGTCGCGGCGCGCGATGCCCTTGGTGCTCGGGTCCGCGCTAAGCCGGCACGTGAGCTTCCCGCTGATCGAGGTGGGCCGCGTTCTCCAGCGAGAGATCGACGCGATCGCGGAAGACCAGTACCTCACGGCGCGGGAAGCCAAGACCCTGCTCGTCCTGGCCGACGAGGGGCCACTTAGGCCCAGCCTGCTCGCGGAGCGCGCAGCGATCGGCCGCCCCGACGTCACCCGCGCGCTGCAGAGCCTCGAGCGCGCCGGTCTTGCCGGGCGGATAGGCAGCTACGACGGAAGGTCGGCGACCCTGATCCCGACCGAGCGCGGCAAGGAGGTCGCGGGCGGCATCGCGAAGGCGATCGAGGAGGCGGAGGTGCAGATCCTCGCGGAGCTGAAGCCGAGCGCCCTGAAGGCTCTGCTCGCGATCCTCGAGGCGCTGATGCCCCGCCGCCTCGACCCGATTGCGGAGATGTTCCGCTGACCCGGAGCCGCCCGGCTAGAGCGGGATCTCCCAGAGGGGGAACCAGCGCTCCATCTCGGGCTCGAGGGGGAGCTCGGCGGCGATCTGTGCCTTCAGGCGCAGCTCGCGTTCGGTGTCGCGCGACTTGCCGGCGGCGTCCTTCGGGACGAAGGGGTAGAAGGCGCCGCGCTTGTAGTTGTAGATGAAGTACACCGGGCGGCGCTCCTCCTCGAAGGCGAACACGGCCGCGAGCAGGCGGTCGCCGTAGCCCTCGCCCTCGAGCTGGGTCGAGACGGTGTTCACGGCCACCACGAGGTCGTCGAAGTCGGAGTCCTTGAGGACGATCCAGCGGTAGCCGAACTCGTCCTCGGAGGACTCGACCACCGTGCCGGTGTCCTCGGCGGAGCCGCGCACGAGCTCCTCGGTCTCCTTGAGGATCTGGGCGAAGTCGGCCGTGCCGAGGGCCTGGAAGACGATGCCGGCCGCCTGCTTGTGCTTGAGGTTGAGCGCGGTCTCGAACGTGATGTTGGCGGTGGTCATCGCGAACAGGCGGTCGGGCGCGGGCGTGTTGAGCTTGCGCTTGCCGCCGAGAAGACCGTCGAGGAAGCCCAAGCCGTGTGCCGCTAGGCGGTGATGGGGGCCTGGAGCGCGGACTCCATCTGCTCGAGGCGCGCGATCCGGGCTTCCAGAGGCGGGTGCGTGGCGAAGATGGTCTGCATCGTGTTCTTGACGCTCGTCGGGACGATGAAGAAGGCGTTCATCTCGCCGGCGGCGCGCAGGTCGCGTTCCGGCACGTGCTGCATCTGGCCGGAGACCTTGATGAGCGCCGAGGCCAGCGCGCTCGGTCGGCCGGTGATGAGCGCGGCGCCGCGGTCGGCCGTGAACTCGCGGTAACGCGAGAGGGCCAGCATCAGCATGAAGGAGATCGCGTACACCACGATCGAGACGAGGAAGATGACCAGGCCCGAAGGGGAGTCGTCGTCGGTGCCGCCGAAGAAGAACGAGAACTGGGCGATCATCGAGGCGATCGAGGCGAAGAAGGAGGCGACGGTCATGATCATCACGTCGCGGTTCTTCACGTGCGCGAGCTCGTGGGCCATTACGGCCTCGAGCTCGGCGGGCTCGAGCGTGCGCATGATCCCGGTGGTGGCGCACACCACCGCGGCTTTCTTGGAGCGGCCCATGGCGAAGGCGTTGGGGACCTCGGTGTCGGCCACTGCGATCTTCGGCTTGGGCAGATCGGCCTGGATGCAGAGGCGCTCGATCATCGCGTGGAGGCCAGGTGCCTCCTCGGGCGAGACCTCGCGCGCGCCCATTGCTCGGAGCGCGATCTTGTCCGAGAGGAAGAGCTGGCCGAACAGCAGCCCGCCCACGACGACGAGCATGACCACGGCGCCGGCACCGGCCTGGAGGAGGGCGAATACGAAGCCCACGTACAGCAGACCGAGCAGGAAGAACGTGAACAGCATCCGGAACTGAAGACCGGTGTCACGGGGAAACACGGTGCGCGGAGCTGCCATCGCCACTCATTGTAGGAACCCTGGTCCTGCAAGGGCCGGTGCAGCGCTCTGAGCAGGGAAAATGCGTTGCTACGGTCCGCGGCCGATGAAGTCCAGGTTCTGGGCAACACTGCTCCTCGGCCTTATGGCCTACGTCGTCCTGCCCCTGCCAGGACTCTCTGCTCCGCTGAACAAGCGGATCGACAACCAGCGGGCGAAGGTCGAGAAGAAGAAGCGCAAGGAGGGCGTGCTCACGTCCACGATCTCGCGCTACAACAACCGCATCGACGGCCTGCAGGGGGACATCAACGGCCTCCAGTCGCGCCAGCGCCGCATCCAGGCGACCCTCGACGGCAAGCGCGCCGAGCTGCTCGATGCCCGCGACGGGCTCGAGCGCTCGCGCGACCGCCTCGTGCGCCTTCGTGCCGACCTCGCCAAGTCCCAGCGGGCCCTCTCCGCGCGCCTCGTCGAGATCTACAAGTCCGACGAGCCCGACGCGCTCACCGTGGTGCTCGAGGCCGACGGCTTCACCGATCTGCTCGACCGCGCCGAGTTCATCGACCGCATCTCCCAGCAGGACCAGCGCATCGTCCGCACCGTGCGCCGCCTGAAGGCCGAGGCGACCAAGCAGGAGAAGCAGCTCGAGAGTCTCGAGAAGAAGGCCGAGGCCGCCGCGAACGTGATCCTCGCGCGCAAGAACGAGCTCGTGACCTCGAAGTCGCGCCTGCTGCGCTCCCAGGGCACGCTTGCCGGCGCCCGCGGCGAGCGCCGTGCAGTCCTGTTCAAGGTGCGCAACTCGCGCCAGAAGGCCCAGGATGATTTGCGCTCGCTCGAAGCGGCGAACATCAAGGCGCAGCGTGCGCTGCAGGGAGCCGGCGGCCAGCTTGACCGGAAGCCGACCAACGGGGGGCCCATCAAGCGCGGCAGCGGCGAACTGATTTGGCCCATCAACGGAACGATCAGCTCGCCCTTCGGTCAGCGCTGGGGGCGCCTCCACGCGGGCATCGACCTCCCCGCGTCGGAGGGCACGCCGATTCGCGCGGCCGACTCCGGGCGCGTGGTGCTCGCCGCGGTGACCGGCGGCTACGGCAACTACACCTGCATCCAGCACACGAGCTCGATGTCGACCTGTTACGCGCACCAGTCGCGTTATGGCACGTCACAGGGCTCCTCGGTAAGCCAGGGCGAGGTGATGGGCTACGTGGGCAACACCGGTAACTCCTTCGGTGCCCACCTGCACTTCGAGGTCCGGATCAACGGGAACCCCGTGGACCCGATGGGCTACCTCTAGGCTCGGCACGTCACACTGCCGGTCGTGCTCCCCGAGCTCGACATCGGCCCGATCACGCTGCAGACCTTCGGGATCTGCTTCGCGCTGGCTTTCCTCGCGGCCGGCTGGGTGGTCTCCAAGCGCCTGCGTGAGCTCGGCCATCCGCCGGACTGGTCCTACGAGATCATCTTCTCGGGGCTCCTGGGCGGCCTGGTCGGCGCACGCGTCGACTACCTGATTCAGAACTGGGACGACGTCTCGGACGACCTGTTCGGGAGCATCTTCTCCGGCACCGGGCTCGTGTGGCTCGGGGGGATGATCGGCGGTGCGATCGGCGTGTGCCTCTGGGCCTGGCGGCGGGGATATCTCCGTCGCGAGCTGCTCGACGTGTGCTCCGTTCCGCTCGCGCTCGGCTACGCCATCGGGCGCGTCGGCTGCCAGCTCTCGGGCGACGGCGACTACGGGGAGCCCTCCGACCTGCCATGGGCGATGGGCTATCCCGACGGCACGGTCCCCACCCCGCCCGGAGTCGAGGTGCATCCCACCCCGGTCTACGAGATGCTCGCCATGGGAGGCGTGGCGCTGCTGCTCTGGCGTTTGAGAAACCGCTACGACCCCGGAGTGCTGTTCGCGATCTACCTCGTGCTCGCCGGGGTTGAGCGGCTGCTGGTCGAGATCATCCGCCGCAACGACTCGGTCATCGCCGGGCTCACCCTGCCGCAGCTGATCTCGCTGGTGATGATCGCGTTCGGGGCCGGGCTGATCGCACGTTGGGGCGGCCTGCGGACGAGGAGAACCCAACAGAACTAACTGGACCTAAACAAATGTACGAGTCTGGCCGATAAGGGACTCGGGGAGCACTCTTACCGTCACAACCGCACGACCGCTCACATTCACGACGCTGGTGACCGTAATGGCCGTCGGGTCGCTGGCGATGCTGCTCGGGATGCTCGGGAGCCAGTTCCGTGCCGCGGACTGGCCGGGCCCCGAGGCCGCCGATTCCGGAGAGACCTTCGAAGTAAGCGCCGGCAGCGTGTCCAGGACGTCCGCGCCGGACGCTGGACGGCCGGCAGCCGCAGCGAGCCGCTCCTCCCGGAGCCGCGCGGCCGCGCCGAGGACTTCCTCGGCCCGCCGCGAGCGGCGGCCGGCATCCAGG